>NZ_JBMPOR010000001.1:365867-576685 GCF_049340265.1 Undibacterium sp. Di26W | reverse complement strand
TTTGACGGCCAGTTCTTTGAATTCGGTCGTATAAGCTTTTTTGGGTATCCTGTTCATCATTTGTCTTTCCAAAGTTACGTTTATTTTACGTCACCTTTGGGGAACTAAATTTCAGGGGAAGCTCAATACTCAGATCACAGGTTTTATTTTTTTATTAACTATCACATGTCATGCATTGCCACAAAATCAGCAAATATACGTTGGTAAATGGGTTCCTACATTGTCTCAATGTCGAGTCATTGATTTTAATTTACTAAATAGTGGAGGGGACCCGTATTTAATAGCGGAATGTGATTTGGCTAGTCCTAAAGAAAAGAGTATTCGTATTTGGCGAGCACAATATGGTCCTAAGAGATCTAAGATGTTAGATGTAAAAATTACAGGCGAAATAATTCTTGCTTGGCGCCCTGTAGATGGATCTCTTTCTAGGGAACATAATAAAAATGAATATTGGTTGTTAAAATGTCAAGAAAAGTCGCAGCGTAGTCAATCAATTTCTATCGACCAATTTAGTGCTGCAGGCTATATACAAATGGGGGTGACAAAGGCTACTGAGAAGAATGCATTGATTTATTTCAAACAGGGGCAAACTGGGGCTATTGAAACTGTACCTTTTTCCAAAATTGCCAATTGCAATATTCCAGAGTCAGAATAACAATTCTGAATCAGAAGATCGAAGACTGGGGATGTCCGGAATTGGGGGTGTCCGGAATTTTGTGTAAACGGTTTTTCATTTATTTCTGCGACATCCGGTCATCAAACTGGATAGTAAAGCGGGTGAGGGCACTTTTCCAGTCTCGTTGCCTTGTTCGCCGTTCGATTGACCGAATATATTCCACCTAACCTGCATTTTTGCAGGAAATGGCGGATTTTCAATGAACTCCAAACAGCAAAATACCAAAATTTCAATCAACAACACAAATTGATTTAGCCAGCCTGCTTAAATTTTGCGCAAAACTCATGCGGGAGACGCACCAACACCCGAACAGTTATCCTGCCTGTACGCCGTAAAACTATTGTCCCTTCAACGCATCATAAACGCCGTATATAAAACCCACACAACAAACTATCCGAAGCCACAAGACACTGCACCGGTACGGCGCAGTGTAATACGGATGTCAGCATCAACTTTTTGCCACTTACATCCAGACACCAACGCAGATTTGCGGGAGCCGAAACCGGAAAGCGATTTCTTGTTAGTTTATCCACTTTTTATTTTGATGCTGGTGGTTTAGCGATAAAGTACATTAGACGTATAACTCTAAAAATAGGAATCAAGCGTGTTACGCACTATATAAAAATGCGTACGGCACTCCGCAAGTGTGTATTGACACGCCCGGCATTGATGTGTAACATTCCGTAACATTTCTAAACAAATGGACGTAACACTAGGCTTGAATTTGCTGTAAAGCAATAAATTATTGCCTTATTTCGCTTTTTGCCCTTTAGTTATTCGTTGTTTGGTTATGTGGTGTTCATGAGGGCCGCGCTCGATTTTGGGTTGCCGTTTTCCAGTTTTGGAATGTGTTTTAGGGAAGTGGCTTGAAGGAATTGGGTGATGGGGTCTGATGTTGCACTGCACTTGATGGAGCAATTGTTATGGGGCGCACTGTTGATCTGTGCGCCTATTCTTATTTGTACTCTCGTTGTTGGTTTGGCTGTTAGTGTGTTGCAGGTGGTGACGCAGATTCAGGATATGTCACTGACCTTTATCCCTAAGCTGGTGGCGACCATCTTGGCGTTGACGGTGTTTGGTTCGTGGATGTTGCGCAAGCTCTTGATTTTTGCACGAGAGTTGATCACAAATATCCCCAATTATTTTTAGTTGCCCATGATTTTTACAGCATCTGCTAGTTGGGTAACTGCCGTTTTATTATGTTCCCTTCGTTTGGCCGCTTTATTGCTGATGACACCCATCTGGCAGGCACTGGGCTTGCCGATGCGTATTCGTGTGATTTTGGTGGCGACGCTGGCATTTTCTTTGGTGTCTGGCATGCAGTTGACGCCGGCGGCTGTTCCCACGGATTTGTTTGGCCTGGTGATGGCTGGTCTGGGCGAGGTGATGCTGGGTGCGTTGATGGCATTTGGTATATTTGTGGCGTTTGCTGCTTTTTCATTTGCGGGCAATTGTTTGGATTTGCAAATCGGCTTCAATATTGCCAATATTTTTGACCCGACTACCCGCAGTCATGCGCCGTTGATTGCTGCTTTGTTCGGTATGGTGGCACTGGCGCTGTTTTTTACGATGGATGCGCACCACACCTTGCTGCGCGGGTTGGCTTATTCTTTTGAGAAAATTCCACTTGGTCAGATGCTGGAATTGCCGCCGCCTATGTTGTTGGCCAGGCAGTTTGGCACGGTGTTCAGTTATGGTTTGATGCTTGCTGCACCGCCATTTTTTTGTCTTTTTCTGGTTGAGATTGGTCTGGCGGTGTTGTCGCGCAACTTGCAGCAGTTAAATATTTTTATGTTGAGCGTGCCGATCAAGATTGCGGTGGGTCTGGCTGTGCTGGCGTATGTCAGTGGTCATTTTGCGTCTGTGGCAACGAAGGCATTTGGCTCTTTGTTCGGGTTTTGGGAGGACATGCTGTAAATGTCTGAAGATACTGACAAAAGCCAGGAAGCCACGCCCCATAAACTGCGCGAAGCGCAAAAGAAGGGGCAGGTTGCGAAAAGCAATGAGGCGATTTTTGCTGCTGTGCTGGCAGCACTAGTCGGCATTTGCTTTGCGGTTGGGCCTGGCATGGCCAGGCAAGAATTGGGTATTGCGCAGCAATTGCTGCAAGACGCAGGGCGGGCAGATTGGTCAAGCGTGGCGACCATGCAGTGGTTGTTGAATGCCCTGGTGGATAGCATGGGTGCCATTGCGCCACTGTTGATCGCTATTTGCGTGGTTGCCATTGTGGCGAATGTGGGGCAGGTGGGTGGTATTTTCAGTTTTGATCCGATTACGCCAGACTTTACCAAGTTAAATCCGGCCACTGGTCTGCAGCGCCTTTTTTCCAAACGTCTTATTTATGATGCTTTGCGTAGCCTGGTTAAGCTGGCCATTCTTGGTTGTGTAAGCTGGGGTGCGCTCATGCATTTGATGCCTGAGATGCTGAAGCTGACTTATATCAATGCACGTGCGCATGCGGCGATCGTGCTGGGCACTATCGGGCCGTTTTTGTTTAAGTTGTTTTTGGCGATTCTGATCATTGCTTTGATTGATTTGCTGTATACGCGCTGGGAATTTGCAAAAAAAATGCGTATGAGTCATAAAGATATCAGTGACGAACATAAGCAGCGCGAAGGCGATCCGCGTATACGTCAGCGTATCAAGCAGTTGCGTATGGAGTTGTTGAAGCAGTCACAGGCCGTTGGCAAGTTGCCGCAAGCCGATGTGTTGATTACTAACCCTACCCATATTGCTGTGGCGATATCTTATCGCCATGGTGAAATGCCGGCACCGAAGTTGTTGGCCAAGGGCAAGGGGGAGCTGGCTGCAAAAATGCGTGCAGCAGCCAGGCAGCATCATATTCCAGTGGTGGAAAACCCGCCATTGGCGAGGGAATTATATAAGCGCCTGAATTCTGATCAGTTTGTGCCTGAGGATATGTATCCTAAAGTGGCAAAAATTCTGATCTGGGTTTATGCGATGCGCAAGAACCGGCAGCAGGCAAATGCAGGTTCTGTGCGTGGGGCGTTTACATGAGTGCATTAAGACAGGTATTGCAGAAAAATACTGACATCGTGATGGTGTTGCTGGTGGTGGGCGTGTTGTTCATGTTGTTTGCGCCTATACCGTCAGAGATGCTGGATTTTTTGATCCTGGCGAATTTCAGTTTTGCCTTGCTGATTTTGTTGTTGACGTTTTACATGGCGAAGCCGGTGGAGTTTTCTACCTTTCCATCTATGTTGCTGGTGGCAACCTTGTTCCGGCTGGCTTTGAATATTTCTGCCACGCGCCTGATTTTGCGCGATGCGGATGCGGGCAGGGTGATTGGTGCCATCGGTTCTTATGTGGTTGGCGGCAATTATGTGATTGGCCTGATCGTGTTTTTGATCCTGGTGGTCGTGCAGTATGTGGTGGTGACGAACGGTGCGCAGCGGGTCTCAGAGGTGGCTGCACGTTTTACGCTGGATAGCATGCCTGGTCAGCAGATGAGTATTGATGCTGATTTGAATATGGGCTTTATTGATCAGGAAGAGGCGCAGCGTCGTCGCAAGAACATCAGTAAAGAAGCAGCGTTTTATGGTGCTATGGATGGTGCCAGCAAGTTCGTCAAGGGTGATGCCATTGCCGGCATTATCATCATGCTGATTAATTGCGTGGGTGGCCTGGTGATTGGCGTCATGCAAATGGGTATGCATTGGGACCAGGCGTTGAAGAGTTACACCTTGCTGACCATTGGTGACGGTATTGTGACGCAAGTGCCTGCACTGGTTATTTCAGTGGGTACGGGTTTGATTGTAACGCGCTCTTCTTCTGATACAAATCTGGGTGTTGAGGCATTTCAGCAGATTACGTCGTTCACCAAGACCTTATGGCTGGTGGCGGCTGCTTTGCTGGGTCTGTTATTTTTGCCGGGTATTCCGGCGTGGCCAGTGCTTATATTAATCAGCTTTTATGTGGCATTGGTGATGTTTCGTCGTGCTGCGGTCAATCAGGAAGAAGATGAAGCAGGGCAGGGGGCTGCTGCTGACACTGCCTCTGGTGCTGCTGCAAAATTAGCGGACAAAGAGCAGGATGCTTATGGCCTGTTGCCGGTTGAAGCTGCCGAGGTGTTGTTGGGTGTGGATTTGACACCGATGCTGGAAACTGAACGCGCAATTTTTGGTGAGCGCATTGCTGCATTCCGTAAGCAATATGCACTGGAATCGGGCCTGGTGGTGCCGAATATTCGTTTCCGTGACGGTGCCAGGCTGGCGGCACATGCGTATGAGATCGTGATTTTTGGTGTGACAGTCGCCGGTGGTAATTTGATGCCGGGAAAATTGCTGGCAATAAAGCCAGCGGTTGAGGGTATCAAATTGCAAGGCGTGGAAACCAAGGAACCCAGCTATGGTTTGCCAGCATTGTGGATAGAAGAATCACAGGCAGAGGAAGCCAGGGCGGGTAAATATACGTTGGTAGAACCGCCTACGGTGTTTATGACACATTTGTGTGAAGTATTGCGTCAGCAGTCTGCCACCTTGTTAACCCGCCAGGAAACTGAACGCTTGTTAAAGCGTGTGCGTGAATCGCAGCCGGGCCTGGTGGAAGAAGTTGTGCCGACGGTGTTGGGCGTGGGTGAAATACAAAAGGTATTGCAGAATTTATTGAAAGAAAAAGTCTCTATCCGCAATCTGGATGCTGTTGTGGAAACCATTGTTGATGCGGCCAAGATTAACAAGGACACCTTATACCTGACTGAAATGGTCAGGCAGCGTTTGGGGGCGTTGATTTGCCAGTCACTAACGCAAGGCAGCAATGTATTGCAGGTGCTGACGCTGGACCCGACGATAGAACACAATTTGATGCAAAGTATACGTGCGGTGGAATCTGGTGGGTCGATGGTAGTAGAGCCGAAATTTGCCGAACAGGTGATTACCGGTGTGGCCAAGCATGCAGAAAAAATGATGAAGAGTAATTTGTTGCCGGTGTTGTTGTGTGCACCAGAATTGAGGCGACATATGCGTGTATTGTCTGAACGCATGGTGCCGCAATTGCGGGTGGTGTCGTTGGCTGAAGTGCCGAATACTTTAGAGTTGCGTGCTTTTGCAACTTTGTCGTTGTAATAGCCTTCGATCGCAATGTATGTTGTTGAACCCATAAATTGATAAGTGAACCAGATGGTAAATGCGTTAATCACCGCTGTGCAAAGTATGCAGAATGATCTGCAGTATATGGATACCGTCAGTCAGAACATGGTGAACGTGGCCACGCCTGGTTATAAGCGCGCTATTCCTACTGCCAAACCACTGTCCAGCCTTTTTGATGCAGTCATGAAAGGGACTGAACTTGCCGGGGACGTTAGCCGTACCGTTGAAAAATCGAATGTCCTTGGTAGCGTCTTGGATTTGTCTACAGGGGCAATCAAGCAAACGGGCAAGCCTTGGGATTTTGCTGTTGCGGGTGACGGTTATTTTGAATTAATGACACCTGAAGGAACGGCCTATAGCAGGGCAGGAGATTTTCATGTGGATGGCAGTGGCCGCCTGGTTTCTTCTCAGGGGTATGCTGTACAGGGACTGGGTGGTGATATCCAGGTGCGTGGAAATGACGTCAGTGTTGATCATTCAGGACGTGTGATGCAGGGCGAAATTCAGATCGCTCAATTGAAGATCATGCGTTTTGATGACCCCAAGAATTTGGTCAAAACACTGAGTGGGCTGATACAGCCAGCCAATGCAGAAAATAAAGCAATGGAAAGCAAGTCAGAAATCCAGGTAGGTTTTTTGGAAAATTCGAATGTCACACCCATGCGTGAAATGGTCGCCATGATGGAAACAACAAGACACTTTGAATCGGCTCAAAAACTGTTTCAAGGTTATGACGAGATGCTGAACACAGCCATACAAAAACTGGGCGAGTTTTAAAAAACACTTGGTTGGACTCATAGCAAAGTATTGAAAACAGAAATTTATGAATAATTCTCTTTATATCGCCGCCACAGGTATGCAAGCTCAGCAAACTAGCATTGATACCATTGCCAATAATCTGGCGAATGTAAACACGACTGGTTTCAAAAAAGGCCGTGTCAATTTTCAGGAGATGTTGCATGTTGATGGCAGTGCTTCTTCGCAAATCCCTTTGGCAACGCTAAATCCAGTAGGCTTGGGTATAGGCATAGAAAATGTGTCCAGAGATTTTGTTGCTGGCGCACTGACGCAAACCAATTCGCCTATGGATATTGCCGTCAACGGCAGTGGTTTCATTGAAGTGACCCTGGCTGATGGCAGCCACGGCTATACGCGTGGCGGTACCTTGCAGGTGAATCAGGATTCTTATTTGGCGACCAGTAGCGGCCAGGTGTTAAAGCCATCGATTCATTTGCCACCTAATTTGACCAGTATTGTTATCGGTACCGACGGCAAGGTGATGGCGCAAGGTGCAGACCAGTCGCAAGCTACGGAGGTTGGGCAAATTGAGTTGGTGAATTTTTCTAATCCTGCTGGTTTGAAAATGGTGGCAAGTGGTGTCTACCAGCCAACCGCAACTTCAGGCGATGCAACATATGGCAAACCGGGTGTGGCTGGTTTTGGCACTGTTGCTCAGAATACCCTGGAAGGTTCCAACGTTTCCTTGGTGGATGAGATGGTGACGTTGATGATTGCTCAGCGCGCGTATGAGATGAGTTCGAAAATCGTGCAGGCTTCGGATGAAATGATGTCGTTGACGAATAATCTGAGGCGCTAAATCGATATTGGTCATGCGCTTATCTGTCTCGCTTTTATTTGCTCTTGGAATGTATGCCACGTCCGCTATGGCAGGTGTGGTTGCGTCCTTGCGGCCTGATGTGATGGTCAATGCGCCAAGGGTCAAGCTGGCAGATATTATTCAGATGGAATCAGATAGTGGGAAGCCAGGTGATGCCATCAGCAAATCCCTGGGATCAATCGATCTTGGGACTGCACCTTTGCCGGGTTACAGTGTGCGTTATAGTCGCAAGGAAATTGACCGGATCGTGCGCGCCAATGGGCAGGCACAAGGTATAGAGTGGCGCGGTGCAGATACTGTTAAAGTGGAACGACTGGCAAAGTTTTTTGATAACACACAACTGATTGCAGTTGTTGAGTCGCATATAAAACAAATACTGAGTAACGGACAAAACCAGGTTGAAGTGGAATTGGCAGAACGTCTTCCAGAGTTACTGCTGGCCGAAGGTAAGATTGATATTAAACCTCGTCCTTTGACCATGGCAGATGCGATGCACAGCAAGGTGACGGTATGGCTGGATATTGCCGTCGCTGGTGTGTTTAGTCGTTCGGTACGCGTGCCAGTCAAAGTCAAAGTATTTGATAAAACGCTGGTAGCCAAACGTGATCTGCCCAAGGGAGTAACGCCGACGTGTGAAGATTTGTTGGTTCAGGAGTTAGATGTGGCCAGCCTGGATGGCACTAATGTGTCGGCTGATTGTGCGGCATTGAAGGGTAACCTGAAAAGAAATATTCAGGCAGGCATGGCGTTAACCCGCAGTTATATTCAGGTGCCGATGGCTATCAGCCATGGTGATACTATTAATTTGCTGCTGAGCGCTGGCGCACTGACACTGGAATCTCGTGGTATTGCCATGGCTGATGGCGAAATTGGTCAACGGATACAGGTAAAGCCGACTGCGGCAACTGACACTATTGCCGCTATTGTAGTGGCCCCGGGTGTTGCGAAGGTCATCGGAAATTGAGAATAATGAAACCATTTTATTTTGCATTCATGCTGTTATTGTCGGCACTGCCTTCTTTGGCATGGTCTGATAATTTATATAATGAGAACAACTATCGGTCACTGGCGTCGGACAAGCGTGCGCAGTTGCCTGGTGATGTATTGACTGTGCTGATCTACGAAAGTTCAAGTGCATCTTCCAATGCTGACACTAATTTGAAAAGAAAAAGTGAAATTGGTGCACAGGTAGGGCTCAATCAAAAAAATAATCAGGCACGTATTTCGGTCAATAATGATTTTGACGGTGGTGGTACCGTTCAGCGCAGTGGCAAGTTGTTGGCGCAGATGAGTGTAACGGTCATGGGCATTGAAGATAATGGCGACCTGTTGGTTAAGGGCCAGCAATTGCTGGAAATTAATTCTGATCAGCAAAAAATCACTGTTGAAGGGCGAGTGCGGCCACTTGATATTGCAGACAATAATACGGTTTTGTCTACCAGGCTGGCTGATGCCAAAATAAGTTATGCCGGTGATGGTGAGCTGGCTAATCATCAGCGTCCTGGGTTCTGGTCCAAATTATTTACCTGGGTGGGATTTTGATGTTTTTACTTCGTTCCCCATTACGTGGTTTCTTTTTTGTCTTGGTGGCACTGGCATTCAGTGGCAACGTGACAGGCGCTGAGTTGGTGCGGCTTAAGGATATCGGCAAATTTTCTGGCTGGCGCGAAAATGCGCTGGTTGGTTACGGGCTGGTAACGGGTCTGGCGAATACCGGCGATTCACCCAATAACAAGGCAACCAGGCAATCGATAGCGAATGTATTGGCACAATTTGATGTGGTGGTGCAGCCTGATCTGGTGTTAAGTCGCAACGTTGCCGCTGTGATGGTTACTGCAAAACTTCCTCCTGTCGCGCGGCAGGGGGATGCCATTGATGTCACGGTAACGTCGATAGGTGATGCACGCAGCCTGGTGGGTGGTACCTTGCTGACGGCACCAATGAAGGCGCCCAATGGCAAAGTCTATGCGCTGGCGCAGGGGGCTTTGTTTGTAGGTGGTTACAAGTACGATATGAATGGCAATGTGGCGCAAAAAAATCACCCGACGGTTGGTTCTATTCCCGCTGGCGCCATCGTGGAAGTTGGTGTACAGGCCAAGATATTGAGTCGTGAAAACACGATGACATTTACGTTGACTGATGCTGACTATACGACGTCTTCAAGAATCGCTGCAGCAATCAATGAAGCGTTTGGTGAACAGTTGGCCAAGGCGGAAGATGCGGAAGGTGTGCAAATTCGTGTGCCAGAAGCGAATCGTGAATATCTGGTCGATTTTGTGACACGCATAGAAAAAATCAATATAGAACCTGATACCCGTGCCAGGGTGGTAATCGATGAACGGACCGGGACGATCGTTTCTGGTGGCGATGTGCGTATCGCGAAGGTGGTTGTGTCTCACGGTGATCTTAAATTGTCCATCATCACAGATAACTCGGTTTCGCAGCCTATTTTGGTTAGAAATACAGCGGCAGAAATACGCACCGAAACCGTGTCAAATTCTCGCGTGAATGTATCCGAAAAATCTGAATCCGGTTATGTCAGCGCGTCCAACAACACGGTCGCAGATTTGATTCAGGCTCTGACCCGGATTAAAACCAGCACAAGGGATATTATTTCCATTTTGCGCGCTGTCAAAGCAGCAGGGGCGCTACGGGCAGATTTGATTATTCAGTAATGTGTACGAAGAAACGTAGCAACTATTATCCAATTAACCAATTAACTCATTTTGGAAATTCAGATGTTTGGACAAACTGAAGCGGTGACGATGGATATGCTGAAGACGGCGCTGGATGCGGCCAGTCTCAGGCATCAGGCTATTGCCAATAACATCGCCAATGTGAATACGGCTGGCTACCGCCCTGCTACCGTCAATTTTGAACAGCAGATGGACGCCATTCGTTCCACTCTGGCGCAAGGGAAAACCGTGCAGCCAGATATGTTGCGCGGTGTATTGCCATTTATAGAGCGATTGGCACCAGTAACGGATGCGGACCGTACAGCGCTGCTGGATACAGAAGTGTCGAATATGGCGCAAAACACGGTGCAATATGAAGCTTTACTGAAAGCAATGGGCAAGCATATGTCCATACTGAGTTCAGCCGTAGCTGAAGGGAAACGTTAATGGATTATCGTAATGCATTCGCGATCAGCGCGACAGGCATGAATGTAGAAAAGTTGCGACTGGATATAACAGCGAACAATATTGCCAACCTGCACAGCACCAAAGGCGCGGATGGCAAGCTGTACAAACCTTTGCGTGTTAAGGTGGTTGAAGCCAGTGACAATTTTGCAGTCGACTTCGAGCGCATGTCTGGTGCCACTTTACGTGGCGTGCAAGTCACCAAAGTCGAAGAAGTTGATGTCGCGCCACGCAAGGTGTATGAACCGGGCAACCCTGATGCTGATGACAAGGGTTATGTGTCCATGCCTGGCATAAACCACGTTACGGAAATGGTGACGATTTCCAGTGCATTGCGCGCCTATGAAGCCAATGTGGTGGCGATGAATGCGGCCAAACGTATGGCCTTGAAAGCACTGGAACTGGGAGGCGCATGATGACTGTCGACGCAATCAATTTTTTACCCGCGATTTCCATGCCCGAATTGAATTTGGCAGGAACTTCGGGAGCAGGGCAATCTTTTTCAGCACCACCAACGGCACAATTTGCAAACTGGTTTTCAGAGCAATTGTCACAGGTGAATGATCAGCTCTTAACGGCCGATAAAGGTGTGCAGCAACTTGCCGCAGGCGACGCCAGTAATTTGCACCAGGTCATGATCAACCTTGAACAAGCCAAGTTGTCTATGCAACTCGTGATGCAAGTCAGAAATCACGTGCTGGATGCCTACCACGAAATTTTACAGATGCAAGTTTAAGGCAATAGCAAGTGAACGATTTTATTGAATTTTGGCGGCGTATTGATCGCCGCGCACGGTTTGGCCTGATCTTTGGTGTTTTGCTGATCGTAATCGCTACCGTAACAATTGGTGCCATGACTTTGCGTACCGATTATCAGGTTCTGTTTGCCGATTTGGCACCGCAGGATGCATCGACCATGGTGGCCGAACTGGATCAGATGAAGGTGCCTTACCGCCTGGTGGGTAACGGCAATACCATTCTTGTGCCTGCCGAGATGGTGTACAAGACGCGTCTGAAGCTGGCTGGCAAGGAATTACCTTTGCGTGGTGCTGTCGGTTTTGAACTGTTCAATAACAGCGAAGTCGGCATGACCGAGTTCGCCCAAAAGATCAATTATCAACGTGCCTTGCAAGGCGAGTTGACGCGCACGATTTCTGCGCTGGACGAAGTGCAGTCAGTACGGGTTCATTTAGTATTGGCCGAACAAGCTTTGTTCAAGAAAATTGGCACTCAGCCAAAAGCATCCATCACGATTGCGGTCAAACCCGGCAAGACTCTGGATATGGCACAAATACAGGGCATACAGCGTCTGGTGGGCGCGGCTGTCCCAGACATCAAGCCCAATGATGTCACGATATTGGATCAGCATGGCATTGCCCTGACAAAGAAAAGTGGTGAACCCGGACAGGATATGATTTCGTCATCCAGCGGCCTGGATGAAAAACGTGCGATTGAAGCGTATCTCAATAAAAAAGTCGTGGAAGTGTTGGACAAGACTTTTGGTGCAGGGCAGGGAATTGCCAGTGTTGATGTCACGCTTAATCATGAGCAAAAGAAGACGACCACTGAAAGCCCTTTGGCTGCTGATTCCAAATTTGAAGGCCAGCCTACGGGCGTGATTGTCAGGGACAAGCAGACTGCGAATGAAACGAATCGTGGCAATAAGGCGGAAACCACAAATAACCCCGCTACTGGTGACCTTACCCAGAGTAGCCGTGAAGTTGAATACCAGGTTGGACGCAAGGTAGAGCAGGTCATTTCGGCTGCTGGCGCGGTGAATCATCTTAATATCGCCGTCGTGGTTCACCATAGTCTGCAGCCAGCACAGCAGGAGCGTTTGAAAGAGTTGCTTGCTGCCGCTGTTGGTATAGACAAGGCACGTGGCGATGTCGTCGCGGTTTATTCTGTCGAACAGATTTCAAGTATTCCAGCCAGCGTAGCCACTTCCACGGCAAGTGAAATATTGATTGACGAAACACCGTTAGTATTACCCGCGAAGGCCGTTGCAGATACTGCATCACAAGGATTTACCTATAAGAATGAGTATGTTGTCTGGACTTTGGCTGGGTTGGCTGGATTTTTCCTGATCATACTTGCTATCCGTTTGACACGTCGCCCTGCAACCGTCAGAAGTTTGAGTGAGCATGAAAGAAAGCGGCTTTTGGCGCAAGTGACAGGCTGGTTGGAAAACTCCAGAGAAAACTCGCTGGAGCGTAACTAATGTCCGGATACAGGCAATCAGCTTTACTGCTTCATGGTCTTGGTGTGCAGGATCAGCGTTGGATACTTGATCAGTTGAGTAAAGATGATCAAGTGACGCTGCGTAGCCATCTTGCCGAGTTAAAGGATTTAGGCATCCCAGTGGACCGGAGTATGCTGGCTAATTTAGGCATTTCCGAAACTGGTGGCAAACTTGATGCATTACAAGCCGCATCTGCGGCAGATATGCAACTGCTTTTGAGCGGTGAGCCTGTTTGGCTGATCAAGCAGGTGTTGTCTTTAGAGAACTGGCCATGGAAGCAAGAGTATCTTGCATCCATGACTTCGGCTCAGGCGGACAAACTCAAGCATATGCAGTTACCGCAGCCAGGACCACGTGCAAGGCAAAGTTTGAGGTCTCATTTACTTCAAGAATTGAAACTCGCTCGCAATGCGTCATTCAATACGAACGAAGATGAGGCCAGGCCGAATAGTTGGAGCCAACGCCTTTTGCGGGTACTTGGTCGATGAGCATGAAATCTGTTTTTGATCATGACACCAGGCTAGCACTGTGCGGAAATGCATTGTGTGCATATTTTGCCTGGATGGGAGCGCTTTAATGCAAGCTGTTCTCAACGCTATCAAAGCAGCTGACTTTGTTCAAAAGCTAGGTCACGTCCGCCAATTGGCTGGGTTAAGTATTGAAGCAACTGGCCCTGATGTGCTGGTCGGTGAAATCTGTGAAATACGAACCCGGTATGGTGACCGCAAATTAAAGGCAGAGGTAGTTGGCTTGCGTGATGGACGGGTAATGCTGATGCCTTATGGAGAAATTCACGGCATCGGTGTTGGAAGTGAAGTTCTCGCAACGGGACAATTGCCGCGTATTGCTGTTGGAGAGCATTTATTAGGCAGGGTCATTGATGCTTTTGGGGAACCTCTGGATGGTTTGCCGTTGAAGCCAGCATCTGAATACCGTCCTTTGAAAGCGATGCCTTTGAATCCGCTTTCCAGACCGCGTATTACCGACATTCTGGAGACGGGCGTACGTTGTATTGACGGCATGCTGACGATAGGTAAAGGCCAGCGCGTCGGTATATTTGCGGGCAGTGGGGTTGGCAAGAGCACGCTATTGGGTATGATCGCCCGGCATACGATTGCCGATGTGAATGTGATTGCCTTGATTGGTGAGCGTGGACGGGAAGTACGGGAGTTCATTGAAAAGCATTTGGGAGAAGAGGGCATAAAGCGGTCTGTAGTGATTGTCGCTACTTCTGATCAGCCTGCCTTGGCGCGTGCCCGTGCAGCCTATGCGGCAACAGCCATCGCTGAGTATTTTCGCGATAACGGAAAGCAAGTCATGCTGACTATGGATTCGGTAACCCGATTTGCGATGGCGAAGCGTGAAATTGGATTGTCTATAGGTGAGCCGCCAACGGCGAGGGGATATACGCCATCCGTTTTTGCGGAAATACCTGAATTGTGTGAGCGTTGTGGAACGGCGTCATCGGGTGGTGCGATTACTGCGCTGTATACGGTATTGGTGGAAGGCGATGATTTCAACGAGCCAGTCTCTGACATGTTACGAGCGACATTGGATGGACATATCATGCTGTCCCGCCGGCTTGCCCAACAGGGGCATTATCCGGCAATTGATGTATTGCATAGTGTGAGTCGTTTGTTGGGCGATCTGATTTCGTCCGAAGATCAGAATTTGGTTCATGATGCGCTGGACAGTATGGCAACTTACGAACGTAATCGGCAGTTAATTGACATGGGTGCTTATCGCGCTGGCAGCAGTGCAGAGATTGATTTGGCGATTCAGTTGTGGCCTGAACTGGTCAAGTTTTTGCGTCAGCGGGACGAAGCCGTGCTTGATCGGCGACAAGTCTTGGCGCAACTACGCGCTATCATGGCAAATGCTGTCGGCAATAAAGTGTTAAGTGAAGGCGCGTTGCAATGACAAAAGACCGACGCGGATTTCATTATGCCCTGGACCCTGTACTCAAGAAGACCGAGTGGGAGATGAATGACCTGTTTCAAGACCTGGCAGAACACAATGCCAAAGTGAATCAACAGCAATTGAAAGTGGATAGCCTTGATCAGGCAATCGCATCAGCACGTATGGAGTTGATGAAGCAAAGGCAGCATGCGGCCATTATCAACATTGACGCCCAGCGCATGGCACATAACTATCTGCTGCAGATACAGCGTCAACAGAAGGAAGAAAGCATTCAATTGCAGGAACTTATTGCTACGCGTGACGAGGTGCAGTTAAAACTGAATGAAGTCAGGAAATTTGTCGATAACCTTGAAAAAAATAAAGAAGCAGTAGGTAATGAATTTGATCAGGATGCAGCAAAAAAAGAATATCAATTATCAGACGATAATTGGCTGCAGCGTATGCACTGGAGGAAATCAACGTGACAAAGATTAGCGCATTTTTTCAATTACCTGCTGATATCGGCAAACGTGATGTGCATACCGTAAAAAATGACTTGGATAGCCAACACGAAAACTGGTTACGTCAAATGGAACTTTCCATGTTGTCTGATTTGAATCAGCACGGCAGTTTTAATGCTTCGCCCATTCAGGCGCAAAAGCCAGGCATGAAACCTGAGTCAAATTATGTGAAGCCACTATCAGAGCAAGCTTATACCCAGGAAAAAGCAGCGCTTACAAAAAGAGAAATCTATCCAGTGACGCCGCAAGTTGCGAAATCTGGCAACGTTGTCAACGATAGCACTCAGGGAAATGATCCTCAAGCGGTAGAGCAAAAGCAAGTTGGTGGCAACCATCAGGGAACATCTGCACAAGCGGTTTCAACCGCAAGCGAAGCAACGATGGATGTGATTGCGGCCGGCGCTGAAGCAGGCAGCAAGCTCGACTTGATGCCGGGTAAATATGACATTAGTCAAGCCGGGAGTTCTGCCATTTCTCAGCCGATGCTGTCAACTGGTAGTGCTGCAGCCCAGGCCCTTAAAAATAGTTCACTGCCAGGCAAGAACAATTCTGTTGACGTGATTTCGGTGCAACCTATATCGCCACGCACTTCTCAGTTTTCACGTGACATATCTCGTGCAAGCCATCTTGACCAAAGCGAATCTCAGGGTGAAGATTTGGATGTCGCTGAAGAAGAAATGGGGCATGTAGCAGAGCCTGCACAGGATAAACAAGTCTGGCAAAAACGCATGATGCACGTCACGACTGACGATCAAAATGTCAACGTCTGGATCAGGGATCAGGATATCAGTGCCGAACAGACTCCCTTGCTTATCAAGCAGTTGACAAGTGAAATGGCAGAATCAGGCCTGCGTCTGAATGGTGCAACGATTAACGGAGAACTCGTTTTTAAATATAAAGATGTCGACACGGAAGACGAAGCATCTTTATCGAAAAGCGATGATTTCGCGCAGTCTTTGGATGACAAAGATACCCGCGATATATCCATCAATTCCTTAGAGAAAGCACACTAATATGGCACTCAACAGTGTAAGTCCTGCCAGCTCTGCAACAAGTGGGCAGGCGCATATTAATCAACAGGATTTTCTGAAAATTCTGCTGACGCAATTGAATGCACAAGATCCATTGAAGCCTATGGATAACACCGCTTTCGTCGCGCAACTGGCCCAGTTCTCTCAGTTGGCGCAAACTCAGGAATTGAAAGCTAGTGTGGACCAGTTATTGGCAGTGCAAACTGCCGTGCAGTCAGTAGGTTTGCTCAATCATGTGGTCAGCATTACCAATGGTGGCGCTACCGCAACAGGAACTGTCATCGATATTTCTGTTAGCGGAAATGCGCCTGTGCTGACAATACATCCGACAACAGGACAGGATATTTCCGGCATCGCACTCAAACAAGTCTTTGATATTCGTTAAAGCCACTTCGGTAAGGAATCATTATGTTGAACTCAATAAAAATTGCAACGACCGGATTGACTGGCTTTTCGAAAGAATTGCAGACGATTAGTAATAATGTCGCCAATCTGAACACGCCTGGATTTAAAGGCTCGAACGCCAAATTCAGCAGCTTTTTCTCGCATGACGGTGATAGTGCCAGTGGTGGCCACCAAGGCGCAGCTTCAGGTGCTGGCCTGGCAGTTTTGCCTAGCGTGGTCAACTTTGCACAAGGACAGATCAATCAGACCGGTAATGACCTGGATGTTGCTGTCGACGGTAATGGTTTTTTTGTGTTGCGCGATAGCCAGGGCCAAACTTTCTATACACGTGATGGCTCATTCAAATTCGACAGCAAAGGCTTTTTGGTTGATGCGGATGGTAATCATGTGCAGGCACTGACAAACCAGGGCGTGTTGCAAGATATCAGCATCACAGGCTTAAAGACAAATGCTGCATCGGTAACCAAGGCTATCCAGTTATCCGGCCGTTTATCAACTGCCGATACAGATAAAGCTGTTGGCGGTGTCATCGTCACTGATGCCGTCGGCGGTACGCATACGCTTGCGGTCAATTTTAAAAATAATAACGCCGCAACACCTGGCAGCTGGTTGGTAACCATCAAGGATGGCAATGATACGGTAGGCACAGGTGAAGTGAAGTTCATCAGCGGCGTATTGGATTCAGCGCACAACTCAGTTGCCTTTACCTATTCACCTTCAGGTGTTGCGCCTCTCTCGCTCACGATGACTCTCGACGCCAGCACTACCAGTGCCGCGACAGGTGCATCAACACTGGCCGTTGCAAGTATTGACGGTTTTGCGCAGGGGGATATGTCCAATGCAAGTTTTGATGGGCAAGGTAACCTGGTTATTTCCTATACCAATGGCCAGACATCAAAGAATCAAACATTGGCATTGGCTAATTTCAGTTCTACCGACCACCTTGTAGCCGTCAGCGGAAATAAATTCAAGAGCACACGTCAGCAAGATGTCTCTCTCGGTGTGGCAAGCAGTAATTTGAGTACCATTGATGGCGGATCCCTGGAAGGCTCCAACGTAGATTTGTCTAAAGAATTTAGCGAAATCATTATTACGCAACGCGGTTATCAGGCATCGTCAGAGTTGATTAGTACAGCGAATCAAATGTTGGATACCTTATTGCATATGAAAGGCTAAGTGCGATAGTGAATGTGTCTCCTTATTTATTGCTGAAAAATAGTATTGCCAATGCGATTTCGGCTCAAGTCGAAAACAGTTTGGAACTATGGGCCAAATCTTGGGATCTACCGGTAGAAAATACGGCCTCTTGCGTACCCGCAAGCCAATACAAAGCCGATTTTTTCTTGAACGCTCACTGGGGGCAGCGGCACTTGCAAAATGGCAGCACTGTTTGGTTCCACATTCCTGAAACCCTTGCTCGTGGTCTGGAGCAATCTGTATTTGGACTGGATAAGGCAGATGCCACAGTCGAAAGAAATAAAAGTGCTTCATTTGCTGGCAAAGTAATTGTGGAAGCGCTGGATGAACTCATCGACAAAATTATCACTGCGATCTGCCAGCTTGAAATTCAGCCAGAATCGGCCGTTTTTTCACCCCCGACACATTTATTCAAACGTGGATCAGGTGCAGTTATTTGCGAGATAAGTATTGGGGCAAACGTGCTACGCGTTTTACTGCCAGCTGCAGCAATACCTCAAATCGGGAAAACGCAAACGGCACGCTCAAAATTAGGGCTGACTTCTTTGCATGAAGCGCTGAAAAAAACGCCGGTGAATCTGCATGTAGAAGTAAGTGACGCCGAATTGACTCTGGGATACTTGAGTACCTTGGCCATTGGTGACGTATTGAAACTGCCCAATAAGCTAGACCAGACTTTGCGGGTGATGACAGCGGATCATATTACTGTATGTAATGCCCATCTTGGTAGCTCAGCAGGATCACTTGCTATCGAAGTCGTAAAACCTCATTGATGCTAATTATAAGCAGCATAGTAGAGTAAATAGGAAACAAAATGAATTCATCAACACACGCCATCGAATTATCAGAGTTGAGCGCACATGCGCCAGGTCAATCTTTATTGAATGGTAATTTGAATGTAGTCCAGGGCGTAAAAGTCAAACTCTCAATCAGGGTAGGGGAGACCGAGGTCAGTATTGGCGAACTCATGACTATGCGAGAGAACCATATTCTGAAATTAAATACTGCTGTTGATGCACCTGTCGATGTTTTATTGGATGGCAATGTGGTTGCCAGAGGTGTATTGGTGGCGGTCGATGACAATTTTGGCGTGCAAATTTCTGAGTTGCCGCAATCGGACAAAAAGTAATGTTTCGTTATTTGGTGCAAGCATGGTATCTGCGCTGCTTCTTTGCATTCGGAATTTTTTTCGAAGCGGGAACGGCTATGGCCCAGACCTCTGTAGCCGCTCCACATACAGCCATCCCGTTCAAGCAAGATAAACAATCGAATGATACGATGGCTTATCAGAGTATTGCAGCCTTGTTCCTGGCATCCTGCGCAGCTTACGGCATTGTCCTTGGCCTGAAACGGTATAGAGATAAAATCGGGGGTGGAGGGATCAAGTCTTCACGCAGACTGAGAACTGTCGAAGCCATTCGCCTGGGCAAAACAAGCATGCTGTATGTTGTTGAATATAATGGGGAAGAATTGTTGATCGCCGAAAGCACGCATGGCTTGCAACTGCTCAATAGTAGCCCTGTCAAGCCTCAGGATGAAAGTGTGGCGAGTGATGTTTAAGCCCCGGCTCTCGCAATGCCTGAAAGCTGGCTTGCTCATATTGACCCTATTCGCAGTTAGTCAAAGTATGGCTGCCAACGGCTCAGTTTTCTCGTTGCCTGGCGTAGATGTGCGTGTTGCGAATGATATCTCGCAAACGTCGCAAGTATCTGCTGCGCTGAAAGTGCTATTAGGGTTAACGGTTCTGAGCCTGGCACCGGCCTTATTGGTATCAGTGACTTCGTTTATTCGTATCATTGTTGTTCTTTCGATGATGCGACATGCTATTGGCATGCCTGAAACGCCTCCCAATACAGTGCTTATCAGCTTGGCTTTGTTCCTGACATTGTTCACTATGTCACCAGTGCTGACGCAAGTAAATCAAAACGCTTTTCAACCGTTTATGGATGGAAAAATGGCCGCCGGGCCTGCGTTTGAAATTGGATTAAAGCCTATTAGAGAATTTATGGTGCGCCAAACGCGTGAGCAAGATTTGCAGCTAATGGTAGAAATTGCCAAAAGCCCTGAACCAAAGACCATAGATGATATTTCAACGGTACAGTTAATACCTGCATTCATGTTATCTGAGTTGCGATCTGCATTTCAAATTGGTTTCGTCATCTTTTTGCCGTTTGTTTTGATCGACTTAATTGTCTCCACCATCTTGATGTCGCTGGGCATGATGATGGTGCCTCCTGTATCAATCTCTCTCCCCTTGAAAATACTGATGTTCGTGTTGATTGATGGCTGGAATATCGTCATACGAGCCTTGCTGGGTACTTTTCAATAGTTTATTCGCCACGTGTCGAAGATAGATCAATCGCAAAAATACGACTCAACACCCCCAATAGCAGAAGCAATTTTATGGAATAGCATGCAAAGTGGGGATGACTTGGCACGTCAGCGATTAATAGAAAATTATTTGCCGTTTGCACGTGTACTAGCAGCCAAGCTTTTCGCAAAACGCATTGATAATGATCTCGATTTTGCAGAGTATATGCAGCTAGCCAGCATGGGGTTGATACATGCAGTGGATCAGTTTGACCATACTAAAGGGATATTGTTTACCACCTTTGCTTCTCATCGCATCAATGGTTCAGTTCTGAATGGCTTGGAACAGATGACCGAGAAGCGAGAGCAAATAGCGACCAGAAAGCGGCTGTATGAGGAGCGACGCTTATCAGTAAAATCAGTTATTTCTGAGCCCGAATTGGATACTTTCCAGCAATTGGCTGAGATCGCTATTAGCTTTGCCTTAGGGTATATGCTAGATAACCCCCTCGCTTATCATCATGCTGAAGCCACTATTGAAGATAGCGTTTACGGCGGTTTGGAGTTAAAACAGTTGCGCGAGAAGGTGAGGGCACTTGTCGATCGTTTGCCACATAAAGAACGCATTATTATTAAATCGCACTACCTGAACCATCTACCTTTTAATGTAATCGCTGAGACTTTGCAGTTAACCAGGGGCAGGATTTCGCAATTACATAAAAATGCCCTAAAATTATTGCATAAGGCCATACGAAATTCTGAACTGCGTGATGTAGTATTGTAAGGTAAGTAGCGTCGGTTTAAAAAGGGAACTCAATGGCAGGAATAGACAGCATCAATCAAATTGTCGCTCTAATGCGTACGCAAATGGCGAATAAGGTTCGTCATGCAGGTAAATCTGCAAATGCGGTTAAAGGTGAAGCAAGCAAAAAAAAGGACCGCCAAAAATCACCTGAAGGGCCAGATAAAATTGAAAAATTGGTGTCTCTGCGAATTAAGAGCATCAACCCAGATGACCCCAAGAAAGGTAAAAAAGTCTTTAGAATTTTTTTGGAATCTGTTCTGCTGAGTGAGTTGGGTGAAGATTTGATTAACGACCCGATTTTCTATCAAATGGTGAATGATATCCAGGCGGCCATGGAGGAAGATCCACAAATCGCATCATTAATAGACAAGGCTGTTGCCGACCTGTTAGGAAAAGACGCCACATCCGCAACCGACGGAAAAGCCAATATTTAAGAGGCTTGAGATTTTCGCGCCGACAGCAGTGTCATCCGCAAATTTTCTAATTGCGTTTCTAATCTGGCATCCAGATCACCCACTGCTGTTTCGAGTATGCATCCGCCCAAAGCTATGTCTGAATCAGCTATCCATGATATTTGTTCCAACGTTGGTGCCGGCAATGTCGATTCAAGAATACCGCCACTTTCGAGAATTTTGAAATCAGAAGGGTTGAGCCTGATCACTAGCTTTTCTCTGATACTGACTCGTTGGGCAACCTGTCTCACAATAGCCTTAACACCATCCTGTGAAACAACGGTATCGCCAAGAATTTTGCAGACAGACTCAAATACAACTGCCACAGCCAAGTCTTCAATCCCTTTAATGCCGGTTTCGATTGCCATTGGCAATTTCTCGGTCATCGACTTGATTCGGGAAAATTCTGCTGCAAATTCAGATTTAGCCTCTTCCAAGCCCGCCTGACGCCCTTCGCGCAATCCGCGCTGACGGCCCAACTCACGAGCAGCCTCTGCTTCATCCTTGATTTGCGCTAATACAGAAAGTCGTGCCTGTTCAACCAGATCATTGACAGCTTTATTTGAATCTGTTGGCTTGACTATATTTGGTTTAGCGCCGGGTTGCTCTTCATTCGCCGAATTGCTGGCAATCGGAACATCTGGACTTTCTGGAGGTTTATCCTTCGTAGCACGCGTAGCCAGCGTGCGTTTATGGCCAGATAAAGTTGCGGAGCGAATAATTGATGCCATGGAAGTTCTAAATAGTTCAACGACTCAATGATACCCGCTGAATGCCCATTTAGTACATTTAATGAGCGAATTAGTAGTTAATATCATAGATAAAATATAAATGGCCCATATTGAAAAGCGCTGTTTTTACCTGTAGGCCACCCACTACGGATTTTATGCGTTGATTTGCATATGTAACCTTGTTTCCAGAATCAGAGATTTGGAATATTGACATGTAGTAACTTAGATTTGAAGAAACGTTCCCCAGGCCTGCATTAATGGTCGGCGTTGCTCCAAAAGGTCAGTTCTATGATAGGCCGCTTCTACCTTGTTTTCTACCATATGCGCCAACGAGCGTTCTGCCAAATCGCGTGAATGCCCATTCTCACTGCACCAATCCCGAAAACTTGATCTGAAACCATGTGCTGTTGCTACACGGCCGGGTGTATCGCTGTGGGCCTTTACACGACGTAAAAAGCTTGTCAATACCATATCTGAAAGTTCAACTTGATCACGTGGCGACGGAAAAACAAGTTCATCGTGTATCTCTCGCTGTTTTTTTAAGATATCAATGGCAGGAACAGATAACGGAACCCTATGAATCAATTTGGCTTTCATACGATCTGCTGGCACCGTCCAGATAGCATTCACTAAATCCACTTCAGACCATTTCATTCCTCGGATTTCACCGGAGCGAGCCGCAGTTAAAATTAGAAATTCCAGCATTGGCCTGGTAACGTCATATCGCTCGGCACCATGAAGATGTTTGGCAATAAAGGAGGGAATATCTTTCCAGGGCATGGCAGGGTGATGTTTTGTCCTCACTGATTTACCTGGTTGCTGCGGTAGTAAATGAGTTACTACAGTTACCGGATTGGATTGGCAGTATTCATGAGCCCAGCCCCAATTCATCACCGCGTGCAATCGTTGTTTTAATCGACTTGCCGTTTCCGCTTTTTCTAACCATATAGGACGCAGAGTGTCTGCGATATGTCGCGGCAGAATTTTATCCAACGGTAAGTTGCCAATATTTGGGAAAGCGTATTCAGTAAGTGTATTAATCCACTGTTGACTATGTTTTTCGTTTCGCCACCCTGGTAATAATTCTGCATGTAAAATTTCTGCAGCTTGTTGAAACGTCGGTATGGTTAGTTTGATTTGCGATTTCGCCTTTTCTTCTAGCGGATCGATACCTTTCTCAATTTTCTCGCGCATTTGCATCGCAACCCTTGCTGCTTCAGCAATGCCGATTTCGGGGTAACTTCCTAACCCGGCATTGCGGCGTTTGCCTGTATCTGGACTAATAAATCGTAGCACCCATTTGCCACTGCCTTTTGTCTTAGACGGGTGTAGTGCAAGGCCAGTCACTCCGCCGTGAGCAAGGACCACTGAGTCTGGTTTGATATTTCGGGCTTTTAAGTCGGTGAGTAGGGCCATGATCTATGTTTGGAATACGAAGGGCTGGTATGCCATTCAGTATGCCATTTGTGATTGGATTTGAACAGCGTGGATTGGAACTGCTTGGAATAAAATTAAGTGTAAGTATTTGATTTGTAATGGGTAATTATATTTAATTGGATTCGTTTGGAATGCTTTTTGGCGGACACAGCTTCCGCCAAAAATACGAAAAAGCCCTTGATTATCAAGGGCTTTTTTATTTTTGGCGACTAGGAAGAGATCGCTTGGGATGTACGATCCAACAGTCTGATTTAACAAAATGCGGAAGCTCTTCCGCAACTCCATGCCTATATGTTCGGTTTTATTGTCTCACCAATGCCTTGATGTGCGGGTTGTTTATCTTTTTATTACTATTTTCCGGTAATTTACTGACATTGCGCAAATCAAATATTTCGCTTGCTGCTTTGGTGCGGATATCACTAAACTTAAATTGCAAAAGCATGCTGGTAACTTAGCATCGCGATTAGCGACAATCATGCATATCAACGCTGGCTCAGAAACCGAATCAACAAAACTATAAATAAAGACAGGACGCGAAAGAGCAGACCTCACCGTCACCGCATCCCTTGCACTATACGCAGCCATGGCCGAGCAGCGTTGTCTGCTTCATCAATACACGATGAGCAGAGCCAGATGCAAGACCATTGCTACAACGGCGACAACCAACGTTTAGCCGGCAGCGTCGAGAAAATGGTGGATGATGGGCAGTTCAGAGAATGTGTTGTAGTACCCAGCCAGGCACCGCAGTGGCGGGCGATTGAACGGGAAAAATCACATTGGGCCTTGCATATTGAAGAGGTGAGTTAGTGCAAAAAACTGAGAGGCTTACTTCGTTAGAAGAAGATCGGGAATATCTTCTCGAAAGGGTAGAGCAATATAAGCAAGGGCAATTTAATTTTGACGATACTGTCTGGAGTTTTGTCGTCGCAATTACAGGCAGCAATGAAGCTAGCCTTTTCAACTTGGCCACGGAAGAAATCAAAGAGGGAATACGTGACTATGTCCGCCACTTGGAAGCGCATGGGAAATATGTCGTGTTCATTGCTCATGTTGGCGAACATGATGTGACGGAGATGATTCATCTGCTAAAAGAATTAATTTCAGAAGTGGATTGAAAATGCTTGGGCACGGGGTCAGATCCGATATTCATATATTTCCAACTCGGCGGGGGAGTACGCGCCGCTAATCGCCCCTACGCGGGCTAGGTATACATAACGCTAGGGTGTTTGCCTGCTCAGGAATTCAAAGAGGTCGTTGAAAAATCCATGCGATGCGGATCGTAAGACCGGGGTCAGTAAGGCCAGCGTCAGGTCGTACATTCATACATTTCATTAGTGTAGAATTGTCGTAATGTAAGACCTGACCCCATTTTTTCTGGCAGATAATATTGCAAACCCTAATAATTCATTTTGGATAGTCATAAAGACGTTATCAAATGCAGAATACCAATGTGTCACTCAACAGTTCTCAGCGAGGTTTTTTTCAAGAAATAGAGTCACTGCGTGGGCTAGCTGCACTAGCGGTTGTAATTGAACATTGCTTTTGGTTTTTCTTTGAAACCAAGCCAGGCATATTCAATACGTATCCGGGCGTCCAACCAATTACACACTGGCTGATTCATACGGTGTTTAGTGGGCGCGCGTCGGTCCTTCTCTTTTTCATCATGAGCGGCTTCGTCCTGGGGCTGCAACTCAAGAACGAGACCGCATCGCTCCTGATTGGCTGGCCAACCTATGTCGTCCGGCGAGTCCTTCGAATCGTACCGGCAATGTGGGTTAGTGTTTTTGTTTCCTATGGCGTTGCTTTGCTAACAGGCAGTCCGTCCAATGCGGACATTGCCATGCTGGTGAGGACACTTTTTTTCTGGGATTTTTTCCTGCAAGTTCCACTGTGGTCCATCAATATCGAGATGGGATGTAGCTTGGTCTTCCCACTGCTTTATTTCATTTCCACTCGAACGGGAAAAATCACCAATCTCGCTGTTTTTGTTTTGTTGATGGCGATGATCTTTATCGTGCCCATGCCACCTTGGGACCTGCGCGTCGAGTTCATGCGCTCCCTGGTCTTGTTCCATGCAGGACTAATCGTTGGCGAATATGGAACGACATGGATGACAGTGCTGGGGCGACTGCGGTGGCCGTTGTTCTGGGGCGCGCTATTAGGATTCGGCCTCATTCCCCAGTTGTGGATATTCCAGTCAACATTTATGTTCTTTGCCGATAGAAGGTGGACACTGCTTGCAGAAATTCCCTTTTGTTTCTTCATTCTTTCGTACGTGGTCCATGAACGCGGCCAACCTGGTACTGCGCTGCTGAGACAAGCCTGGGCCAGATATTTAGGAAAGGTTTCGTATAGCCTTTTCCTGTTCCATTGGCCAGTCTTGGTAATTGTCCAGTTTTACCTGCTCACTGATATGAGCCCTGGACTGTCGGCGATTGTCCAGCGATATCCACTGGCAGTCCAAGGCGTGCTGTTTGCTGTCGTCCTCAGTATTTCGCTTGTAGTTGCGTCTGCAAGCTATCGATGGGTAGAAAAGCCATTCATTGAGTTAGGAAGAATATTTGGTCGATTCGTGAAAGCGAAAAGTCGTAAAAACCTTATGCCAACTGAAGCAGGAATATCGGTTGTAAAAGCGCACTGAAAAGATGCTTAATAGCAAAAACGATGCTGGACGCTTTGTTTCGAACAACAAGTCCATCAGCATCTCACCAAGCTTCTTGTATCAGTACCGGCACCGGCAAGGGGTTAGGTCTGACATTCATACGTTTCCAACCATGCGGACGATTACGCAATTGCTAATTACCCCGCGCTATTTTATGCAACTTTTAAAAAAAGTGACACGCCTTCAAAATGTAACTATTGTCACCTGTGCTAAAGCTATTCATAAAATTCATTGTGGCGAATGTAATTGGGGACAATTTATCGTTGCTGAAACTGATGCGCCACTTAAATTTTGTCCCTGGTGTGGATGGAACGGCCTCAATATATGCGCAATATCGGAGCTTGGTGGCTATCAAAATATTCGTTGTGAAAAACATGTGATGTAACAGTAATGCTTCCAAATGAAAATATCGTCGTAAGCGATTTTAAGGATAACCTTTTTTGCCCATTCTGCGATTAGTAGAGGGCTAGAGGTGATATCTAGCATTCCTACATTTCCAAGATCGCTGGCGGTTACGTTTTGCTATAGTAGGTGTTAACAAACGTCCGTTCTTTGCCAAGCAATTTTGTATTTGTTCGTTCAAGAAGATAGTAGTCAAGTGTTAAGCCAGTCACCGGCTTTGCGTTCATGCAGCCACACCAGTCAACTGTATCACCAACTCCGTTCCAGCTAACGTTGCAGCCGTGCTGGCATAACTATCGGTAAGCTGGTTGGCGGCAGTGACGCTGGCTGTGCTGCCATCAACGGCATTCATCACCAGTTTTGCCCAGGTGGTGTTTGTCAAACCCTGGTTGACTGCAAAGTGGGCACCGACCAGTTCTTTGTTGGCGAGCGCCAGGGCGTCAGCAGGGGCACCGGTGACAGCGCGGGCGCCGTAGATCACGTCGAGAATAAACAGCGGTTTGCTAACAGAGCCGGTCTGTAATTCGTTTGTCCAGTATTTCAGCCCCACGGCGTCAGGGCTGCGGTTTAATACGTTGTGGTAAACGGCATTCACAAAATCATTGATGTTCTGGCTTTCAGGGTAAGCAGCAACGGTTTCTGGCTGTACAAAAAAACTGTTGGCAATCTGTTGTAGGCTCATACCATCTACCATGCGGCTGGCCCAATAATCCAGACCGACGGCGTCAGGTGCGCGATTGAAATAGGCGATGTACATCTCCGTCAGATCAACAAGACTGGCCGCAGGCAAAGTGGCCGCCTTGATGAACCATGAGGTGTCAATGTCACGGTCGTTGAACTGTATCTTTTGTATGTTTTTCAGAGTGTCGTTGCCATCTGTGCCTCTGTGGTCTTGCACTTTGATGGAGGAGCCATTCACCACCAGCCCGTAGTTTTTTGATGCACTGGCATACGTGACCACGCTGTTGCTGCTACCGGCAAAGCCAATCAAGGTGTCGTTACCGGCACCGCCGTGCAGGCTGGCATTGGCGACGCTGGCGGCTATCAGCAGGTCGGCATTCAGGGGGCTGATCGTGACGGAGGCTTCGGCAAAGACGACCGTCTCTATCGAACGCAACAACGAAACGCCATCAATGCCTGTCTTGTTTTGCAGCAGGGTGTCAGTGCCGTATTTGACAAGATCGGAATCGGCCAGATAGCGGGTGACAACGACGGTGTCATTTCCCAGCCCGCCGTCAAGCAGGTAATTGCCGTTGCCGATATTTTTAGGCAGCATGATCGTGTCGTCACCTTCTCCGGCGGCAATGATGCTGGATATCTGGCTGGGTGTGAGCACGTCACTGGCAGACGTACCAGTGATATTGTTTTTATCTACCCCATCAACCAGTGGCAGGCTTTGGTAATTCTGTATCTTCCAGCCTTGATCGCGCAAGAGCAACAAATCAAGTTGTGCAATATCGATACGATTGCCTTCGTAATTACCTTTCATGTAATCGAGGCCTGACGTGACTGGTTGATAGGTAATGGACGTGTTGCCGTAATAAAGGCTTGCTTCCAGTGCTGTTGAGGGAGCCAGGGGCAAATCCCCGCCCAATACCTGGTTGATCGCCGGGCTGGAATAATACCATGTGCCATTGACAAGCTTGGTCATCTGGTTCCATGGGGCATTCATTGCGGCCCAAGAAATAATCCCAAGGGAATGAATCATTCCTATCATGGCAATACTGATAAAATCGGTTGCGCCTGCTGGCAACGTGGGCGTCACCCCGATTTGTGGATTGGGGTCAAACCACAGCGGCTTACCCAAACTTTTTAGGCTGCCGTCGTTGCCAGCATAAACGGTAATCGTTGTGTCAGCTGCAGTGCCATTGGCATCTTCACCAGTCAGATTTTTCAGCAACGGCACCACCATGTTGTTGCCAGGCTTTAACGACCATGCTGGATTGTGTGATGAAATGCCATCGTTATTGTAGGGATTCTGTGAAGCAGGCGCAAAATTGTATTGAAGATCAAGAGGCTTTGTAAAGACGATGTACTTGGAAAGCAGGCCGATCACGTAATTCATGTCCGTGATGAAAGTAGCGATATTCGCACCAAGTAAATTATTAGGATCGTTAATCGTAAGAGTGAAGCCGTTATTCATAGGGATCGGGGTGGGCATGGCTATTCCTTTTCATTTCCATAACTTGTGCGAGTTTCAGTGAAATCCGGAAAATGGTTTTTAGGTAACGACCCTACTGGACTGAATATATACAAATTCTAGTATTTCGTCATTGGAAATTTTTATGAGAACTTCACCCAGAGCGGACGATTTTCATTTTTACCTTATCTATCATGTGATGGTGATCGTCGCCGGAAACATACTAGCAGCTATGCCTGCCATCGAGATTCTGACTATGGCGAAACGGATGATTTTTTAGACTGGTTTTCGCGTCATGATCTTACCAGGGCGAACGGCTGGTGGCTTTTGGATCGACGTGATCGAGAGCCACTTACAAAAGGACTATGGCCGCTCTGTGACAAAGGACATCCAGAGCATCATTTAATCACCGATGGTGATTTTGACGATACACTTCAATCTCAAGAAAAGCTATGCGACATAGAAATTCTAGCGACCTATAAGGCGAATACCCTTGTAACCGATGCGTCCAAGTTCAAACCCCGCGTACTTCACTGCAAAGCAGTGATGCCAAAAAAATAGACAAATTATGTAAGCACATCAATAGGTGCGCAAGACCATAACTATTAGCGGAAATTGGGGCAGATTGCTCCCCATTTCCGCCATTTTTTTGTGATATTTGCGTGATATTTGCGCGACTGTTACTCTAGCCTCAGCCTCAGCCTCAGCCTCAGCCTCAGCCTCAGCCTCAGCCTCAGCCTGTGCATTGTGACCTGTGGAACATGGGCAGAGCACCAGCGAACAGGCCACGCATAAACGATGCACTTCACCACCCACAAGCCTGCCTGATCGATTGCCAGCCAATCCAGCCTGTCCAGCAAGGCCACGACCAATGTGCCTTCTTCGTCACCATCCAGAAGCGCTTAAATCCACTACTTGGAGGGCATTTGACGCGTATTAATAAAATGGGCGTTAAGTATATGGCGTGTTTGTTTATTTTGTGACATGCTCCTCCCACTGCGCTTAATTCCCAATCTCTGGCGACCGGCAGGTTTTGTACCGGCAAACTCTATGATATTCACCGTTACCAGAAAATTCGCTTGAATTTCAAATTGCACGATGTATTCAACGAAATGACATTACGTCAAATTTAAGGAGCTGCGAAATTGTATTGTAACGTGGGTAAGTTTTTACCTTGGTTTGCTCGCTGGATGGCATTGATTTTGATAATGCTGGCGTGGGCTGCACCAGCCCAGTCACAGCAAATGCCTCTGCGCTACTTCACGCAGCAAGATGGGCTTGGTAATCTGTCGGTCACTGCAATGGCGACTGATATGGATGGTTATATCTGGGTTGGTACAGAAAATGGACTATTTCGCTATAACGGTGCTGAATTTCGCCGCTATTCCAAAGAAGAAGGATTGGCTGAAGTATTCGTAACAGCCTTGCATGTGGATACCCAAAATAGATTGTGGGTCGGCAATAGTGATAGTTTGTATGTGAGAACGGGCGAGCGTTTTGCCCCCATTTTGAATAACGGTAAGAAGCTTCCCATCTCTGCTGGTCAAACATTCAGCTCGTCGTCTGATGGAAAGCTGTTCTTCGTCAGCCAGCAACGCTTATATGCGTTGACTATGCCTGGGGACAAACCTCAGCTTGAAGTACTTTTTCCCAAACAGCAAAACCCTGCGCAGCCAGCACCCGATGCCTTGTTTGGTGTCCACCGTGATAATAACGGCGATTTCTGGCTGGGATGTGGACAATCAATTTGTGAATACAGTGATAAAAAAACGCGAGTGTGGGATGCGTCGCAGGGCGTGCCGGACGACCAGTGGCGTAGTTTTTACCGTGACAGTAGCGGACAGCTTTGGGCGAGAGGCGAGCAACATATTGTCGTTCTGCAGGCGAACGATGACCGCTTCAAAGATAGAACACCTCCGGGCGATATCCTGCATAAGAAGGGATTGGTAATCTGGATATCTGCCGACGCCGAAGGCCGGGTATTGAGCAATGCTGACCAGGCATTGATACGCTGGAACAAGGATCACTGGGACAGTTTTGACAGACAGAATGGATTGAAAATAGGCGGCGGACTGACTGGCCTTCTTTTTGACAAAGATGGCGGCATGTGGCTGGGGTCGCGTGGGCTGGGCCTGATCAAATGGCTGGGTTCGGGTAATTGGGAAAGCTGGACCATGGCACAGGGCATGCCTGACGACGTTGTGCTGTCACTGGCCAGGGACAGGGGAGGGGTTATGCATGTAGGCACGCGCTCTGGCCCGGCGCAGCTTGGGCCTGATCAACGGTATTTCAGCGCCAATACAGACGGGCTAGGGAAAATTGACCACCAGTGGTCAGGCATGGTGGTTGATGATACTGGTACGGTGTGGGGCGGTACTTATTCCGGACAACTGATGCGTTTCGACGCGACCAACCGGACCTATACGCAGGTGGCAACGCTGCCCCAGATTTTTCGAATGCTGGCAGATCGCAAGGGCAATATCTGGGTAGCGACTGTCAATGGCTTGTTTGTCATTGACACCAGTGCCAGCAAAATGAATGTGATGCGTCCTGCCGGTCTGGATGGCCTGGAAATTTCTAAAACCGGGAATTTCCGTGATTTGTGCCAAAGCCCCAATGGAGACATCTGGGTTCTCGCGCGAAATCAGTTACTGCGCTTTGATGGCAAGGTCTGGAATGATTTTCAGGTGAAGTTCAATGGTGAGCCGCCTAACATGGCAGGCCTGAGTTGTGCAGGCAATAATGACTTGTGGCTTGGTACGCTAAAGGCAGGCTTGATACGCGCAAGCATCAACAATGGAAATTTACAACTACAGCAACAAGAATCGCCCGTCTTAAAAAACAAGGTCATATTTTCTTTGCAGGAAGATAGCCGGGGCTGGTTATGGGTGGGTACGGATGCCGGTGTCGCCGTTTTGAACAAAAAACAGTGGCGGGTATTCAATCAAAGTAATGGATTTGTCTGGAATGAAACCAATGGGCGCAGTTTTTATGAAGCCCCGGATGGTGCAATGTGGATTGCGACAAGCAACGGCATTTCACACATCCTTCGTCCTGATCGGCTATTTAATGCGCAGGAACTCAGCAGCCTGATTGAAAGCGTCCATCGGGAAGAGGAATCCTATCCCGTCAACAAACAGATTGACCTGGCCTGGTCACACCAGCCAATAGAGTTTGTGTTGGCAAGTCTCAATTTCAGCAATCGTGGTGCCCTTGAATTTCATTACCGACTTGGTGGGCTGGAAACAGCCTGGTCAACATCGACGACACCAAAAATACGCTATACCGCGCTGGAACCTGGCAGCTATCGTTTTGAGTATTTTGTCAGCAATTCTGATGCCCAGCAATCTTCAGCTATCAAGTATCTGGAACTGGTGATCCAGCCCCCATGGTGGAAAACCATATGGTTTTATATGTTGATAGGCGCAGCTTTCCTGATCCTGGTTTTTGTCATTCATACCTATCGACTGCGCAAGCTGACTGAACTTCAGGCAAAGACGGAAGCCATCGTCAAAGAACGTACGCGGGAACTGGAGCTTTCTCGCGAAGAACTCAAAGTCCGCGCCTTGAGGGATGGCTTGACATCGGCCTGGAATCGCTCTGCCATGCTTGAAATTCTGGAAATGGAACTGGGAAAAGCAGGGCGTCAGAAAACCTCTTTGCTGGTGGTGTTGCTGGACCTGGATAACTTTAAACGGGTTAACGATACCTACGGTCATCCTGCGGGCGACGCAGTGTTGATAGAGGTCGTACGTCGCATGAATGCCACGGTACGTCAATATGATGCAGTCGGCCGTTACGGCGGTGAAGAATTTTTGATCATCCTCCCCGGGCTTGATTTAGTCCATGGAAAAGGTCTGGTTGAACGATTGCTTCAATCAATCCGGGAACAAGATATCAGCATTGGCGAACAACAATCAATCAGGGTCACCGGCAGTTTTGGCGTCATCGCTTTTGATTCGCAAAAACCAATGACAGCGGCTGAACTAATCTCAAACGTGGATCAGGCTTTGTACCGGTCCAAGCAGCAGGGTAGGAATAGGGTTGAGTATGTGGAGTGATCTGCGAGTTTAATGATTTTTGGTATCACGCACCAAATGCATTCGATTGTGCAAGGCCAATGCCATGTCACCATAGGTTACTTCTGAGATAAAATGGGCCTCCAGTTTGTACTTGCGAAGTTCCAATGAAATCCACCTTAAATTAAATAGATCATGCATCCTCTGCATCAAGCCATTGAATCCATGGATTATGATTCGGTAAAACGCCTTTTGGAAGCAGGTGCTGATCCCAATGTTCCAGATGCAGAATGTGGTAGTGCACGGCCCTTACATCTTTCAATTGATATCGAGTGTGAAGAGTCATGCCGCCGATACGATAAGGGAGAATTTGACGCAGTTCCAAGCGCTTCAATTTCAAGGCTTTTAATCGAGTTTGGTGCGAATCCATATTTATGCGATCCAGCAGGACAATCTCCTATTGATTGGGCAACACACCGCAATCATGGAGCAGCGCTACAATTGTTTGTGAATGTAGTAAAGTAACCTGAAGCTATAAACACAACTATTGTCATCACGCAAGCGGAAGGAATTTTTTAACTGTTATTGTCCATTAGGTACGTGCAAGCCATCATCATTGAGTGATATTTTTTGCTGAAGATATTTTCAGCATATTGGTAAAAAATAACTCTATTCTTCGTACGAGAACAATACCGATCCGCGCACGATGTCACAAATTTGTAAGCTTATTACGCTAGACTACGCCAAACATCTCCTCGGTGTTGAAGTTTTTTTAAGCAGCCTTCGGGCTGCTTTTTTTCTTTATGGGACGTGCCTGTCAGTCGTTCGTGATGTAGTAGTTGCACATGGTGATCAAGCCGCTGAGTTTGTCGGCGTCTTTTCTGGTCAGCAGGATATCCCTTACCTCGATAATCTGGGTGCGGCTGGGAATGATTTCTGTAGGGCTTCGGCACATCCAGTCGATTAATATCGAGATGATTTTTTTTCGTCCCAGTTTGGCAACTTCCTTACGTGTAGGGACGTAAGTTTGGAAAGTGTGGCCTTTTTGTTTTGACGATGAATTTTGAGCTGCCAGCAGATTTTCATCTGGTACACCGAACCGGTCATGCAAGTGTTGCATACGCGTTGCTCCTTAAGAACCTGTTTGCGATCTTACTGCGCGAGCGCAATAGGAGTCCACGCGGGGCTCATGCGCTGCTCAAAATGCTCATGTACTTAAGTACATTCCGCTTTTTGCGCTGCTCTTCACTCCCGCTGACGCTCGCTCGCTACAGATCGTAAACACGTTCTAACAGTGGACTGTAACAGTTTAAGCGGAGAAGGCATCACAGGTATGATGTCTCAATACTTGCTATTGTAGTCCTATATGTGCAGATAAGCTCTTTCGTCTTGCAGCACTATTGATCATGCTCAAAAAAATTGTCGACTTGGCAAAAAAATATTTATCGGCTGGCACATCAGGGGTATCGATAGCGGTGCTGATATGTATGACACTACTCAGTTTTATCACCAGCAAAGCCTGCTGATAAATGCGCTTTGATGACATTTGCGAGCATGTCGAATGCAGGGCCCATCTTGACCAAGTCTGCGACCTGACATGGACATTATTATAGCGCAGGCAGTGATCAGGCTACCTCGCCAGCAAGCTTGGGCGTGGGTTGATGCAGGCGTATCAATTCATTCAATGGCTGCGGACGGCACATCACAAAGCCCTGTATCTGAGTATCGCCAAACTGGCGCAGAAAAGCGAGCTGGCTATCGGTTTCCACACCTTCGGCAATGATATCCAGACGCAGGTTGCGCCCCAGTTCTATGATGGTGCGGACGATGGCACGATCTTCTGCTTGATCTGGCAAGCCGCTGACGAAGGAACGGTCTATCTTCATGGAAGAGATAGGCAGATTTTTCAGGCGTGACAGTGATGAATAGCCCATGCCAAAATCATCGAGACTGATACCAAATCCCAGTTGTCGCAGGCTATGCATGATGGGTATCACGCGATCCGGCTGTTGCATCAGCATACTCTCGGTCAGTTCCAGGCATAGATGATGCGATGCGATGCCGGATTGCTGGACCACGTTGCAGAGTTCTTCCGGCAAGGTGTTGCTGGTAAATTCGGATGGCGCCATATTGACATGCACCTTCAAATCCTGGAACCCTGCCTGATGCAAAATTGCCAGGTCATGACATGCCTGTTTGACTACCCAACTACCAATCTGCACGATGAGGTGGCTTTGTTCCGCAATGGGAATGAAGATATCGGGTCTGACCATCTCACCGTTCAAACGGCGCCAGCGCAGCAGGGCTTCTACCGCGACGATGCTGCGACTGCCGTCGAAGATTGGTTGATATTCAAGAAACAGGCTCTGATTCGTCATGGCCTGATACAACTCTACTTCCATGGTCAGGCGTTGGGCCAGATCAGACTGTTGCATTGCCAGCGTCTGGGTGGTGCTGGTGGAGAAAAAACTGAGCGCATTGCGACCGGTTTTCTTGATGCGGTACATGGCGGTATCGGCGCTGCGCAACAAATCGGGGCTGTTCATGCCATTCTCAGGAAAAATGCTGATTCCTATGCTGGCCGAGATGGCGACTTCATGGTGGTTGAATAATACCGGCACCTGGGCCGCATCCAGTACCTTTTTGGCCAGCACGTCCAGTTGCTCTATAAATGGCGTGGATGAATTATCCGGGTGCAGCAGGATGGCGAATTCATCTCCCCCCAACCGGCCAACCAGGTCGCGACCAGATACCAGTGACTGCAGGCGTTGGGCAAAGTCTTTCAGGACCACGTTGCCGGCTTCATGACCAAAGGCGTCATTCACCGGTTTAAAGCGGTCAAGGTCGATAAAGATCAAACCGAATGGCGCTTTGTTTCGGCTATTGTCCAGGCAGGTCTTGTCCAGCATGCGATAGAAATGACTGCGGTTGGCCAACTCGGTCAAACCATCTATCTGTGCCAGTTGGCGTATGGTTTCCTGCTGTTCCAGTCTTTGTGCCGTTTGCGCGATCAGGGCACCAATACTGGCTGAAACAGTGGGTAACTGTGCTTCGCGCTGGCGCGACAGACAGCTGTAAAATTCCAGCACGCCGGGGCTGTGACGATCACCTTCGTCGGTGACATACGCGACCGGAAAGACATAGCCCGAACGCAGCTTGCATTGACTGGCGCTGTTGTTGCGTAAAAATTCACGGTCACTTTGCATGTCTTCCACCCAGCGTGCTTCGCCTCTTTGCCATACCTGGCCGACCAGGCCATCGCCGGGCGTCATGTGCATGCTGAGACTTTCCTGGGTAAAGCTGTTCAGGGCATCCTGCGCGCCGTGCCAGTAGTGTTGGCAACTGAGTTTTTGCTGTCCCTGCTTGTCGGCTTGCAGCGCCCAATAGGCACCCCATTCCCAGCCCAGGTTTTCGCAGACCAGTTGTATCAGTTTGGTGACGGCAGTGCCAAGGGTATCTGTGCCGACAAATAGGCGGGTTGATTCAAAGCTTAATCTTTCGCGCATTGCTGCATGTTTGCTGGCAGTAATGTCGAGCAAGACGCCGGCAACCAAGCCTGAATGAAAAACCGCTTCTGGCATGATGACCATGCGCAGCCAGCGCATGCCATGGATTTCGCTGATCACACGTATGTCGCACTCAGCCTGCCGATTATTCACTTGCGGTGTTTTTAAGGCATTCGTCAGCGTACTCAAGTCTTCCAGTACTGCATGGCTGAGACCACTTTCCAGGTTCGCGTACCAGCCCGCACCCACCCAAAGCAGGTCGGCTGCGTGCTGGGACAGCACCAGTTCTCCACTGTCGACATCCAGCCACCAGCGACCAAAAGAGGCGGCACTTTCGATGGGGTCGTAGCGGCAGGAATTTGCCAGAATCTCGCTCAGTTCAGGTGTGATATGGCGTCCTGGCATGCAGATAGGCTCGGGTGGAGGTGGGGAGACAAATTCATGCATGTCGTAAAGATTCATGGTTGCTCTCATAAGTGGTATTTTCAAAGAGCAATTTTTATACCATTTATATTTTTCTTTCAGTTTGGCTAAGAACATTCGTTGTACCTGCGCTAGTCACATGGTGCAGACCTGTGGAGCTACCTGGCTGCAACAATCCAGGCAAAACTATGCACCATAAAGTAACACTTTTGCTGCAGTGCGCTCAGACACTGCACTAAAGTTGCGCCGGATTCTCTTGTGCGAACGCACATAATTTAATGGTAATTGACATTCACAAAAGAAAATTTGCATAGTAGAATAAAAACTGGTCAGACCGAAATTCGATTCGGTCTGGCCAATAATCCAGTGTTTGAAACGACTATTTCTGTATTGATAAAGCAGGCCCAGGCAGTGAAATCCATCGGTATTTCATTGCCTTATTTTTAAGGGTGGTTCAGGCATATGAGAAATGATTCACGCAAGACCGGGCAGAGTTCATCACGCATTTCCGGGTTTACGCTACTGGAATTGCTGGTGGTGATTGCCATTATCGGCTTGCTGAGTGCATATGTCGGGCCCAAATATTTTTCCAAGGTAGGTGAGTCGCGGCAGAAAGTAGCCAAGGCACAGATCGAGTCATTCAGTAAGGCGCTGGACAACTACAGGCTCGATGTCGGGCGTTATCCGGCTGCGGATGCTGGTTTGAACGCCTTATTGGTCAGACCAGTTGGTGTTGCTCGCTGGAATGGACCTTATCTGCAGAAAGCTGTCCCTATGGACCCTTGGGGCAATGCCTATATTTATCGTATCCCCGGGCGCAGTGGCAAGGAATTTGACCTGACATCACTGGGTGAAGATGGCCGTGCCGGTGGTACAGGCGAAGCGGCAGACGTTACCAACTGATCACTGAGGCCAGGCATGCGTTACGCCGTTCGTGCAGTAGGCCGTGATAATCGCGTGCACATGCTGGAACTGGAAGCCATGGATGCCGATGGCGCATCGCGTGCGGCGGTGGCCAGGCAGATGACGGTGCTGGATGTGCGGCCCCTGTCGGCGCAGGTGCAAAAGCGTGGCAAGAATTTTTCGCTAGTTTTGTTTACGCAAGAGTTATTGGCGCTGCTGCAAGCCGGACTGGGTTTGATCGAAAGCCTGGAAGCCCTGGGTGAGAAAGATGCGCAAAGCGAGACAGCAAACATCGTCGCCCGTTTGCTGCTGCGCATGCGGGACGGCTTGCGGTTTTCAGTTGCCGTCGCTGCCGAACCTGAGCATTTTCCACCTCTGTTTATCGGTATCGTCAAAGCGGCAGAACGTACCAGTGATTTGCCGCAGGCCCTGTCGCGTTACATTGAATATCAGGTGCGTATTAATGGTATTCGTAACCGCATCGTCAGTGCCGCAATCTATCCGGCGATATTGTTGATCGTCGGTGGTGTGGTCAGCATGTTTTTGCTTGGTTATGTCGTTCCCCGGTTTTCTGTGGTGTACCAGGGCAGTGGCAGGGAATTGCCGCTGATGTCGCAATGGCTGATTGCCTGGGGGGCTGCGGTGGCTGCGCATGGCAAGTTGTTGCTGGCCGCTGCGACGGGCATCGTCTTCGTTTTGTTTGCCTGGTGGCGCCGGCTAAAGCGCTCTGGCCGTTTGATGCAGATGTTGACGCGTTTGCCCGGGGTGTCGCAGCGCGTGAATATTCTTGAACTGGCGCGCTTGTACCTGACGCTGGGCATGTTACTGGAAGGCGGTATTGCGGTTGTCAATGCGCTGGAAATGGTCAGTGGCACCTTGTCTGCACACAGGGCCAGGGCCCTGGCGGCGGCGCGTTACAGCATAGTCCAGGGTGGTAATTTTTCTGATGCTTTTGAAAAAAACGGTTTGACTACGCCGATTGCCTTGCGCATGTTGCGCGTGGGTGAACATTCTGGGCAACTGGGTTTGATGCTGACAAGGGCGGCACTTTTTTACGATGCCGAAACGACACTCTGGATAGAGAAATTCAGCAAGACCTTTGAGCCGGTGTTGATGGCGCTGATAGGTATCGTGATCGGCTTGATCGTGGTGTTGTTGTATATGCCCATCTTTGATCTGGCAGGTACCTTGCAATAAACGAATTGCAGGTTTGATCGTAGTACGGACGCATTGCACCAGTGTGGCGGCGTGGTCCGAAGTCAGGAAAGGAGCTTGTGAGTATGATGGACAGCATGCGTATCGCGCATACCGCGCATCTCAATTCCCGGCTTTCGGGAGGAAGCTTTTTTATTGAGCTGGAAACCCTGACACAACTTGAGCCGCGTGTCTTGTTGTCGCAGACAGCGACTTTGTTTCGCATGGCTGCGATCGACATGGCAGGCATGCTTGCCTATGAGCCTGTGTTTGAATGCCTGCCGCTGGCACGGGCCCAGGTAAGACAGTGCGTGTTGCTGCGCAATGCACTGGGGCTGACGGCAGTGGTCTGCGATCCCTATGACCAGAATCTGCAAATCTGGCTGGAAACGCTGGCTGCAGAAGCACTGCAGTGGCGGCTTGCCTTGCCGGGCGAGGTGCATGCTTACCTGGCCAAGCAGGAAGAATCGGTGCGTTCCATTGACGTACTGATTCATGACCAGCAAGCCGATGGCGAGCATAAGAACTTGTTGGAAAATCTTAGTTATGCAGCCTTGAGCGATGCTGCCAGTCCGGCGGTCAAGCTGGTTAATTCGACACTCTATGATGCTTTGAAGACGGGTGTATCTGATATCCATTTTGAATCAACGCCGAATGGCATGCTGACCAAATACCGGATAGACGGTGTGCTGGATCAGGCGGCACAGGTGACGGGCAGGGCGCTGGCTGAACAGGCTGTGTCCCGTATCAAGGTATTGGCTGAGCTGGATATTTCTGAACGCAGGGTGCCGCAGGATGGCAGTTTCCGGGTAGAGGCACAAGGGCGCGAGATTGATTTGCGGGTATCCATCATGCCCAGCGTCCATGGTGAAGATGCCGTCATACGGATATTGGACAAGCAAGCCATGGTCAGTGCGCATGGTGGCCTGACGCTGGATGCGTCGGGTTTTGCTGATGATCACCTTGCCACCATACGGCGTCTGGTGGCAGAGCCCTATGGCATGGTGCTGGTGACGGGGCCGACCGGGTCTGGCAAGACCACGACCTTGTATGGTGCGATTACCGAAATCAATACTGGCCGGGCAAAAATCATCACGATAGAAGATCCGGTTGAATATCATTTATCAGGCATTTTGCAGATACCTGTGAATGACAAAAAAGGTTTGTCGTTTGCGCGCGGCCTGCGTTCCATATTGCGGCACGACCCCGACATCATCATGGTCGGCGAAATCCGTGACCAGGAAACCGGTGAAATAGCTGTGCAATCAGCGCTGACCGGGCATCTGGTCTTGTCCACCGTGCATGCGAATAGCGTGTTTGATGTATTTGGCCGCTTTGCCCATATGGGAATAGATCCGTATTCATTTGTTTCATCTCTCAATGGCGTCATCGCACAACGTCTGGTCAGGCTCAATTGCAAGCATTGCAGCACCAGTTATGAACCAGATGATGAAGAATTGCTGCGCAGCGGACTGGATCGCACTATGGTGAAAAATTATATTTTCCGACGTGGGATTGGCTGTGGTGATTGCCGTGGCACGGGTTATCGCGGTCGTCGTGCGGTGGCAGAAATATTGACGTTGGATGATGCATTGGCCGAACTGGTCATAGAACGCCGTCCTTTGCGACAGATTAAGGAAATGGCACGTGCCGGCGGCATGCGCAGCTTGTTTGAAGATGCATTGAAACTGGTAGCCAATGGTCAAACTACATTAGAAGAGGTTAAGCGTGTCACTTTGGCAGGTTGAAAAAAATCATTTGAACATCGGTGGTCAGGAGATATGGTTAAGTCGCGCTGACGGCAGTGCGCCACACAAGCTGGCTGCAAAGCCAGGGGATTGGCAAGCGTTGCGTGAAGAACTGCCTGGCTTGCTGACAACAAAGGCCGCCTTGATCGTTGTTGTGGCAGATTGCTGGGTACGCTATTTCTTGTTGGAACTGCCAGAAGAAATCTCCAGCTTGAATGATTCTTTTCTGTTGTTGAATGCCCGTTTCGAAAATTTGTATGGACAAGCAGCGGCCGACTGGGCGATACAAGCCGACTGGCACAAGGGTGAACCCATGCTGGCCTGTGCATTGCCGCGTAGTCTGTTGCAGGCGTTGGAGATGTATGCGCTGCGCAGCCTGGTACCACAACTGGTGACGGTTTGGCGGCAGCAATGCGCAAGTCTGCCACCAACCGGTGCCTGGTGTTTCGTGCAGGATGGCATTAGCACCTTGTTATATTGGCAGCAGGGGGTATTGCGGCTGGTGCGGCAGTTGCGTTGTGATGATGTGGATGCCTTGCTGTCGCTGGAGTTACTCAGACTGGGCGAGCAATTGCCCGCCGACAGATTCTGGACCGGCGATGCCAGGCCATCGCACTGGCTGGCACGGAAAGCTGCCGTATGAAACCTGTGCAAATCAACTTTGCAGAGAAAAATAATCCCTGGCGCTGGGATGTTCGCAACCGTGGTGTGCAGGTATTTCTTGTCTTGATATCGCTGGCTTTATGCGTGGCCATTCTGGTCTGGCGTGGTTGGCAAGGCATGCAGAGTGAACTTGTCCGTCTGGATGAAAAACGCGCGCAGATGCAGGCTGGCCAGGATCAGGGCGCTGATCAGGGACGCAAGCAGCTTGGCAATGACGAGGCCGTGTTATTGCGTCAATCAGAATTTTTACGGAACCTGCGCTGGGAGGCGATCTTTCAGGCATTTGAAGCCGTACCCGGCGCAGGGCTGGATGCTTTTGAACCTGAGCTGACGCGTGGCGTCGTCAGGGTGCAGGCGCATATTGCCGATGTTGTTGCCATGCAGGCCTATCTGCGTGAATTGCAGAAAAGCCCGGTTTTTTTGAGAGTGAACTTATTGCGCCATGAAACGCAGGCGACACAGGACGCACGGGTGAATTTTCATTTTGAAGTGATCCTGGCGGAGCCGTATCGCCCGTCTGTTGCAGAGGCGAAGGAGTCACCATGAAACGATTTGCTGACTGGCGCTGGTATTTGGATGTTTTTGTATTGCGCTATGGCTGGTGGCCCTTGTCTGGTGCCGCAGTATTGCTGTTGAGCTTGTTGTTGTGGCTGGTCTGGCTGCCAGCGCAGGAGACCCGTGTGCAGTCCGCGTTGCAGGAACTGTCAGCACAGCCGGAAAGTGCGCTTGAAAGGAGATCGGTGCAGACCGCAAATGCCTTGAACCTGCCTTTGGAAACTATGGCGAATGAAGGTGTGCAAGGTATTTTACTACTGGCGAAAAAACATGGTTTAAGCATCGCTCAGGCTGACTACAAGCGGCGTGAAAGTGGGCACATAGGGCGCTGGCAACTGCAATTGCCCGTTACTGCCAGTTACCCGCAGATACGTCGTTTTATACGGGCGGCGCGGGATATTCCTGGCCTGTCCATGGATGAGCTTGGCTTGCGTGGCGGCGAAACTGGTGTCGAAGCGCGACTGTCATTTTCCATCTGGTTTGAAGTGGAAAAGCCGATTGAAAAGTCGATTGAGACCGCCATGGAAGGAGGAGCTTGATGTCAAAACGACTGGCGCTGATGCTGGCAGTACTGGCGGGTGTTGGTCTGCTGATTGCGTTGGATCGGCCACCGCCTCCGGTTGTTGCTGAGGTCGAGCCAAGCCGGCCATCAAGACGCATACCAGTTGCCGCACCTGACATAAAAACAGGGAAACAGATGGATATGGCAGATGCGGCTATACCTGACTTGTTTGCCGATCATGCAGTCCCGGCAGTGAATCAGCAGCCCCAACAAAGTACCGGCGCAGAAGGGAAAGATGCGGCGGAACAGCAATTCAGTTTGCTTGGTTTCAAGGAAGAAAATGGCCGGCGCGAAGCTTTTTTGATGAGAAATGGTGAAGTGCTGATCGCCCGTGCAGGGATGATGTTTGAAAAGCGTTATCGCGTCATGGGCTTGCAGCAAGACAGTGTACATATCAGGGACAATCAGTCTGGTCAGGAAATCCGGATCGGCTTCAGGGTGAATCAATGAAACGAATGGCGAGAAATGCGTTGTTGATAGGGGGATTGCTGGGCCTTGCGGCATGTGCGACCACCCCTGTCCAGACAAAACCAACAGAAATTCGTGCACTGCTGGATGCCGGCAAGTTGGAGGAGGGCATTGCACAACTGGAAGACCTGTTAAAACAAACACCAGGTCACGTTGAAGCCCGTGTTTTGCTGGTCAATGCCCGACGTCAGTTGGCGATGCAATTCCTGAACAAGGCAGCGCAAGATACGCGGCGCGAAGCCTGGGATGAGGCGCAGGCTGCTTACCGGCAGGCTGCAGCGCTTGGCGAGGTGGAACAGGCTATGCTGGGTGTGCGCACGCTGGTTGCCAGCCAGTACCAGTCCAGGTTGTTGAAGAATGTCAATGAATTGTGGGATGCTGGCAAGCAGGATGAGGCGCGCAAGGAATTGCATGCCTTTCTCACCGAATTCCCGCGTCATGCCAAAGGCTTGCAGCTGCAGCGAAAAATTGGTGAGCCTGAAGCGCGCATGCAAAATGCCGTGCTGAGTACGGCATTTCAGAAACGCTTGAGCTTACAGTTCCGTGATGCTCCGGTGCGGGCTGTGCTTGAGGCCATGTCGCATTCATCCGGCATCAATTTCACGCTGGACCGGGATGTGCCTTCCGATGTGCGGGTCAATCTGGATTTGCGCGATACCACGGTAGAGCTGGCATTGCGTAATTTGCTGATGAGCGTGCAATTGGAGCAGCGTGTCGTCGATGAGCGCACGGTCCTGATTTACCCTAGTGACCAGGCCAAGCAGCGCAGTTATCAGCAATTAAGCATACGCAGTTTTAAAATTGCCAATGCCGAGGCCAAGCTGGTGGCGAATAGCCTGAGGACATTGCTGAAGACCCGTGATCTGGTGGTGGATGAAAAACTGAATATGCTGGTGATACGCGACACACCGGAAACCATACGCATGGCGGCCAAGCTGGTGGCATTGCATGATGTGGCCGAGCCCGAGGTGATGCTGGAAGTGGAGATACTGGAAGTGCAGCGTAGCGACCTGGAGGCGCTGGGCGTCAAGTGGCCAGGGAATATCGGTTTGAGCCCATTGGCAAAGTCGGGCGTGGGTGATGATGGCAGCATCAACAGCGGTGCTTTCACCTTGCATGATTTAATGCATATCAATTCGCGCAGCGTATTGGCAACAGTAGATGCGATGAAATTATCTGCCACGGTCAACCGCGAAAATGTCAGCGTACTGGCGAATCCGCGCATACGTATCAAGAGCCGGGAAAAGGCGCAGATCAAGGTGGGGGAGCGGGTTCCCAGCGTATCTTCCATTGTCACGGCGACCGGGGTGACGTCGCAATCGGTGAATTATCTTGATGTCGGCCTGAAGCTGGAAGCGGAACCTGTGGTGTATCTGGATGACGAGATTTCAATCAAGCTGAATCTGGAAGTCAGCAGTATTCTGGGTACCATCTACGACAGCAATAATCAGCCCTACGGTTATCGCATTGGTGCCCGCAATGCCACCACGGTCTTGCGTTTGCGCGATGGTGAAAACCAGGTGCTGGCCGGCCTGATCAGTGATAACGACAAACGTTCTGTCAATGCCGTGCCCGGCCTGGGGGAGTTGCCGGTGCTGGATCGCCTGTTTGGCAATCGTGGTACAGAAAGAACCAAGACAGAAATTGTCTTGTCCATTACGCCACGGGTCATTCGTAATCAACCGCTGGGGGCGTCGGGCGACATTGAATTTGATGCTGGCACCGATGCCAGTTTGCGTGGGCGTGATGGCGTGCCAGGGCAGCAACCGGTCTTGCAGCAACAGTCTGTGCCGATTCAATCAAGCCAGCCAACTCAGCCACCAATGTTGTACCCGCCAGCGGGTGAGAAAGTGGGGGGATGACATGCGCAGCCAGGGCTTTACCCTGATAGAGCTGATGGTGACGCTGGTCATTGTCTCTTTGCTGGCCGCCATTGCCTTGCCGGTGGCGCAGGTGGCGGTGCAACGTCAGAAAGAGCAGGAACTGCGCCTGGCATTGCGTGAAATCCGTAATGCGCTGGATGATTACAAGCGCGCTAGTGGTGAGGGGCGCATTTCCTCGACACCGGACAGCAGTGGCTACCCGCCGAATTTGCTGCAACTGGTGAAGGGGGTAACAGATCAGCGTAGTGCCCGGCCAAAGAAGATATTTTTCTTACGCCGCATTCCGCGTGATCCATTTTCTGAAGACAGCAGTCTGCCTGACGAGCAAACTTGGGGGCTGCGCTCCTATCAAAGCGAAGCTGACAAACCCACGCCGGGTGATGATGTCTACGATATACATTCCAATTCTGAACTGGTCGGCCTGAATGGCATTCCCTATCTGCGCTGGTAAATACTATGGTAAGCGCGCTGACAGGCGTGGCTTTACTCTGATTGAATTGCTGGTGGTGCTGGCGATACTGTCGTTGCTGCTGACTATCGCTGTGCCACGGTATTTTCATAGCATCCAGCAATCCAAGGAAGCTGTGCTCAAAAAAAACCTGCATGTGACACGCGAGGTCATTGACAAGTTTTATGGTGACACAGGCCGTTATCCGCAATCGTTGGATGAACTGGTTGAAAGAAGATACTTGCGATCCCTGCCCGTGGATCCGGTGACTGATAGCACCGCTACCTGGGTACTCATCACACCGGAAAAAGGTGGTGGCGTGTACGACATTCAAAGCGGCGCACAAGGCATCACGCGCGATGGCTTGCCGTTCAACCGGCTGTAAATAATCAACGAATAGTCTGCGAGCAGTGTAGATGCCGGGCTATGTGCAAGACATTTTTCTATATTTGGCTTCTCAATACACTGGCCTGACCAAATTAAAGGAAATATCTCTAAATTCTCAGTAAATCCCATTTAATTTTATTATTGGTCCAGCCAAAAAATAATATTGGATGGGTCAAATTTAATATTGGCTAGACCAATTGTTGTTTTTTGATCTTATTTACAAGACGAATTTTGAGTGTAAATTATTTATATATTCAACATTTTTGTTAAAAATGAGAGATTTTGGTTTAATTGTCTATTGATCGATATTGGTAAATATATGCTTAATTTAAATGATTTTAATAGGTAGATGGACGATATTAATTTAAATGTGAGTTTTTAAAACATTAAAATTGCCATTTTAAGTACGAATGTACTAATGATTTTTTCGCATATACATGCTGTGAACCCGATTGACAGAGCACCATATTGGCGCGCATTCTCAACCCAGATCGGAAAAACGTTAAAAATCTTTAAATGTCCCGCCAAAAAGTAGTGTCAAGCGATGTTCAGGTCGGGTTTTGTGAGGAAATTGAAGCGGCATGTCTGGTCTCTCCCATGCAGGGAAATAACGTTGCCGAACGAGCAGCGAGAGCGATTATCTACCTATCGCGCGACAGATGATCGCTTGCCCAGAGCATGGGCAAATCATCAATCAATATAAACGGAGACATAAAAATGAAGGTAAATTTTCTGAAGCTGACAGTGCTGGCGGCCGGTATTGCCGCTGGTGCGCATGCAATTGCCGGACCGGTAGGTTACGGTGCGGCGACCACGGGTGGTGGTAACAAAACACCGATAGTTGTTGCTACCATGGCTGCCATGCAAGCCGAGATTGACAAGTATTCCGGCAGTGGTGGCCTGGTGTTGAGCTACACCGGCAAATTCAACTATGCCACCATCACCGATGTGTGCGCGCAATGGAAAAAACCAGCGCAAATAGTCGAAATTAAAAACAAAAGTGATGTCACGATCAAGGGCACAGGCGATTCAAGTGCCAATTTTGGTATTCATGTTGTCGGTGATGCGCATAATGTCATCATACAAAACATGACCATAGGCCTGCTGCAAGGTGGTGAAGCTGCAGATTCCATTTCGATAGAAGGCAATTCTACCGGCAAACCCAGCAATGTCTGGATTGATCACAACACGATCTTCGCTTCCCTGACAATGTGTTCGGGCGCTGGCGATGCTTCCTTTGATGGTGGCATTGACATGAAAAAAGGGGCAAACAATATTACCGTCTCTTATAACTACGTGTATGACTATCAAAAAGTGGCACTGAATGGTTATAGCGATAGTGATACGCTGAATGCCGGCTCACGCACCACCTATCACAACAACCGTTTCGAAAACGTCAAATCGCGTCTGCCTTTGCTGCGTTATGGCAAGGCACATCTGTTCAATAATTACTTCGGCAATGTCCATACCTCTGGCATCAATCCGCGTATGGGTGCCCAGGTGTTGGTCGAGTCAAATTATTTTGAAAATGTTGCCAATCCTGTCACCTCTCGCGACAGTAGTGCGCTCGGCTATTGGGAGTTGAAAAACAATTTTGTCGGCAGTGGCATTACCTGGACTGTACCTGATAGTACTTCCAAGCCTTACGCCAATGCGACAGACTGGACGACGACCAAGGCATATGGTGCCACCGGTTATTCCTATAACGCTGCAGCAGCGGCTGGCGTGAAAGCCAAGGCAATTGCTACGGCCGGTGCGCGTACCAATCTGGCCCAATAAGCCTCATTCAACAATGTTGATATAGCCGATTCGGGCGGCTGATTGATTGGCAGTACCAATGGTACGCACAGCACTCACAATGCCCGGGTTGCGCTTTTTAATTACCTAATTTGAAAAGAGATACAAATGAAAAAATCACATGGTTTACTCCTTGCAGTCCTGGGATTCGCGTTTGCCGTCAATGCCTATGCTGCGCCAGGAAAAAGGGCGATACCTGCCTGTACCAAGCAGTCTGTTTCCTCCACTACGACAGTGCCTGCCAACACAGTGTTTGACGGACTGGTCAAATTTGGCAAGATGGTGTGCCTGGTAGGTACTGGCAAAAGTATGGCTGGCGATCAAAGTGAAAATCAAATCCCGCATTTCATCCTGGAAGAGGGCGCGACGCTGAAAAATGTTGTGCTGGGCGATCCTGGTTTTGGATCAGGTCGGGATCTGAAGGCAGGCGGTGCCGACGGTGTGCATTGCAGTGGCAATTGCAGGATAGAAAATGTATATTGGGGTGATGTCGGTGAAGACGCTGCCACGCTCAAAGGCCCGGGCACAATGACGGTTACCGGTGGTGCCGCCTACAAAGCCGCGGACAAAATTTTCCAGAATAATGGTAAGGGCGGGAAAATTGTCATCACCAATTTTTATGCAGAAGAAGGTGGCAAGCTGTATCGCTCTTGCGGTAATTGTAGCGCGTCAAAGCAAAGCGCTCGTTTTGCTGATATCAGTAATGTGACGGTCTTCAATGTCAGCCATCCTGTTCTTGTCAATAGCAGCTTTAACAGCAGCAAACTGCCGGGCCTGAAGGATGCTTTTGATGTTGCTACAATCAAGGATATGAACTCCAATATCACGCCTGTTTGTAGTGGCAGTGTAGGCACTGTTTCCGGGAACGAGCCCAAAGACGATACCAATGCAGCTAACGTAGCCCGTTCCTGCAAAGTCTCCAAGTGATCGATCAATAGGATACGCTTAGTGAGATTTGCTTATTGAGATTCACTTAGTGAGATTCGATGATTAAGGAATGAAAAAAGACGCCATCATGTATAGGATGGCGTCTTTTTGTCGATGGTACAGCTTCGTTGCGACGTGGAATGCTGCGCTGTCGGATGAAATTTTTAATTGCTTTCACGCTGCGGTTTTTCGCCATCCTTGCAATTGGCACCGCATGCCATGACATACGCAAAAATCCAGTCGCAATAGCGTTTTTGTCCATCAAGATAAGTAAAGTCCCCATGGGTAAAACTGCGTTTGATGCTGGTCGCACATGAGCTGCTTTTAATCCCCATAATGCCGCCACCAGGTGCAGCCACCAGTTGCCAATCCAGTTTGCCGGTAATGGGATCGGGATAAAGCTGCCTGATGTAGCGTTTTACGCCTGCCTGTCTGGGATCGCGCAATAAATCTTCCAGGCGTGACGGGGCGCGGTTGGCGTTACCTGCTGGGGTATTCAATTCGTATTCGAGTATGGCTTTGATGTATTGCTGGCCGACGGTCAGCAATTCTTCTTCCGCAGTCCGCCGTCTGACCGTGTCAGCAACCGTCGCCGTTGCAACCGTGGCGACACCGATGATGGCGACCACAATCATTGCCCCCACATAGGTAAAGCCGGATTGCCGGGGCGTACACGGCAGCATGTGATGGCGAGAGATGATTTTCATGATATTGCCATACACGAATAGGGGGAGAATAGTCGCTTTGAACACTTGCAAAAGCGATGACTGATGTGAGCTTTAAATTATATCCGGTCTGCTCAATAGCAAATTAATTGTCCAGCCAAAAAAATATTGGTAGGACCAATTGTTGTTTTTTTGTTGTGTTGACTCGAATTTTCACCAGTGTTCCCGGACAAAACAAGAATGATGTAATGTCTTGCTCTGCAAGGTCACAAGGCGTGAAATATGCTGAACTTGCGCGATAAGTTCCAGGAAAAATCACCCTGGTGTAATGTCATTATGAGATGGGCAGGCTTGCGGTTTCATTTAGCAAGTCTATTTCACTTTTGTCGCTGCATCACGCTTGCAGGGGGACGTGGTGAGCAAGCTTGAGTGAGTGTGAGTAAGCGATTGATTTACTTTTATTGGATGCAGACATGGCCAGACTTATTTCTTCTGTTGTTCTTAACTGCATTCGTAGCAATATTTGTAGCTGTATTGCTCTTGCCTGTATTGGCTCCATGCAGCCGTTGCAGGCCCTGGCTGCGTCGCAAGTTGCCGTTGCAGCAGATACTGCACATGCAAGTTTCCCTGGTGCGGCGGGTTGGGCTGCGCAAACCCCGGGTGGGCGTGGCGGCAAACTTATACGGGTGACGAATCTGAATGCTGACGGCCCCGGTTCGCTGAAGGAAGCGATAGAAACACCCGGCCCACGCATCGTGGTGTTTGAAGTGGGTGGCGTGATTGACCTGAAGCGCTCGACACTGACCATACGCGAACCTTTTATCACGATTGCAGGGCAGACTGCACCATCGCCAGGCATCACGATTATTCGTGGTGGCCTGATTTTGCGTGGGCATGATGCCATTATCCGTCATCTGCGTGTACGCACTGGTGTCGATGGACAGCCAAAACGCAGCGGCTGGGAAGAAGATGCATTTTCAACTTCATCAGCCCATGATGTCATCGTGGATCATTGCAGTTTTAGCTGGGCGATAGATGAAAACATGTCGGCATCAGGCCCACGTTTTAATGGCAACACACCCGAAGAATGGCGCAAGGGAACCAGTTACAACGTCACGTTCTCTTATAACCTGGCAGCAGAGGGACTGGCGGAGGCAAGTCATTCCAAGGGCGAGCATTCCAAAGGTTCGCTGGTGCACGACAATGTCACCAATATTCTTTTTTACCGCAATATTTTTGCCCACAATGTAGAGCGCAATCCATTATTCAAAGGTGGCGTGCGTGGCTCTGTCATTAATAACCTGATTTATGACCCGGGGCGGAGAGCAATTCATTACAACCGGATGGCACTGGAGTGGGGTACGCATCCCTATCAGAATGGTCAGTTGAGTGCGGTTGGCAATGTCATGCGGGGTGGTCTGTCGACCAAAGGCAAGTTACCTTTCATGACCCTGGGTGGCGACGGTGATCTTGAATACTATGCCAAAGATAATACGGCGGTAGACAAGTATGGCATGCCCTTGCCTTCATTCGGACGGTATGGCGAAACCCAAGCTAGGCTGATCAGCATGAATGAGCCGGTTGCCTGGCCTGCCGGTATTGCTGTCATGCCTTCACACGAGGTAGAAAAATACCTGCTGCAACATGCCGGTGCCAGACCTTGGGACAGGGATGCGGACGATATTCGTGTTTTATATTTCATTGCCGAAGGGCAGGGGAAAATCATCGATGATGAAAATGAAGTCAGTGGCTATCCCAAACAAAATGAAGTGCACGCCCCCTTTGTTGAAGCCGACTGGGATATGGATAGCCTGGAGCCCAAGTCGGGTACGTATCCGCAGGCAGTCAAGCACAAGTAGGTAAGTGGAAATAACTCAGGCAGCAAATGAAAATGCCCTGTGGTGAATGTGTAATTCACCACAGGGCACTACAGCTGGGCTGTTATCAAGGTTTGCCGAGCGTTACCTTGATAGGGTGTTGCATTCTTTCTGCCGTTTCTTTGACATAGGCTTGCCATTTTTCATCGCTATTGTAAGGGCTGGCTTTGTCCCAGGCAGCGCCTACATAATAGCGTAATGGTTTGTCGGATGAAACTGTCGCCAGGATGAGGTGATTCAGGTTGTCTTCGGCATAGCCTTCAGCATTCGGCAATATGATGGCAGTACCGATAGAGCCGTTGCTGGCCTGGTCCACCCATTGCGTCAGTGATGGATTCGACTGGTTTTTAGCCAGCTTGATGACGGGATTCTGGCCTTTGTCGGTCGGTGTCTTGTTCAAACCCAATGCGACTTTCAACTGCGCAGGCCCGGCGAAGGTGAAGGTGCTTTCTATCTGGTCGAAATAATGACCGGCATCGACGGTGAAGCGTTTGACTTCGGATACCTTGACACCTGCCGCATCCCAGTTGCTGTAGGCCAGCTCAAATACCGTGCGTACCGGGCCATTGGCGATGACTTTCCAGGTGGCGTAGTTGGCGCTGGTGTACAGGGTCTGGCCATCCCAGATGCCGGTCCCGCCGCAGCCGCGTGATCTGCCGACGTTGTACATGTCCATGCCTTCACCTTCATCCTTATGGTAATGGTCATGGCCTTTGTTGTACCAGCGATCGACGATGGAATACGGTACGCGCTTGAACCAGATGTCCAGCCCGCTGCTACGCAAGACTTCTTTATTGCTGCCTGGAGGGGCTGGTGCTTCCAGCGCCGGTCCATAGGTACGGTGACCGATTTTGTCATTTTCCCAGGCGAAGTCATCCAGCCTTTCGGGGATGTAGCGTCCATACGCTTTGGATTCAAATACCGGCACCAGGGTGTCGATTTTTTCTACGCTGAACACGGCCTGTTTTTCACCGGGGGCAAAGTCATATTGGAAAATCAGTTCGCCATAAGCGATGCCTTCTCCCTTGGGGTCTTTCGACAAGGGGGCGATATTGGTGACCTGATGTGCCAGTACTTTACCCTTGGCATCTTTGACCGCTATTCGCTGTATCAACGCACCGGGCAAGGCTTTGTTGACTTCTGACCAGGGCAGAGTGATGGTTTCTGACGGGCGCGCTGCATTCAGGTCGTGGCTGACCTGTATCGTCAGTTTGTCGGCAGCGCTGGCCAGGCCAGCAGCAAGCAGGGCAAGTGGAATGGCAAGAAGACGCAGAGTCTGTTTCATAGATAGGGATTCCATGGTGTGTTTACGCAAGATTATGGATGTTCACGATAATCCGTTTTGCTGTTGCCAGCAGGCAGATAATGGTACGTGCGCACCTTGTGCTGAATTTCAATAGATGGATTTTTCAATAATTTGATCATTTCAGCGCCAGCCAGCAACATCGGGCCGTAACCATGCAGGGCATCCACACTGGTAGGGCGGTTATAGTAATAGACTTGATCGCTGGCGAAGGTCGTGCCTACGCAAGTACCTTCGACCTGGCCTTTGGCATTGATGCGGGTGGATAGTGCATTCCAGCCAGCCTGGGCGATGGAGCCATAGGTGGCCGGGCTGACCCAGCCCTGATTGATGGCGTGGGCAAATACATACACGAACATGGCGCTGGCAGAGGTTTCAAGATAAGAGTCATTGCGGTCCAGCATCTGATGCCACAGACCCTGGCCAGACTGCAATTCTGCAACGCCATTCAGGGTGGCCCGCAATTGCGCCAGCACCTTGGGATAACCAGGGTGATCTTTAGGCAGCACATCCAGCAGGTCAGACATGGTCAGCACTGCCCAGCCATTGGCACGTGCCCAGTAAAAACGCGGCGCATCGGGGTTGTTGGCATTCCAGCCGTGGGTGTAGATGCCGGCTTGCTTGTTGAACATATAGGCAGACATTTGCAAGACATTTTTGACAGAGTCATCAAAATACGCGCTGTCTCGGGTCAGGTGCCCAATTTCAGCCAATGGCATAACACCCATGTACATATCATCAGACCACAAGGAAGACGCTTGTGGGCGTTTTCTGGCCAGGGTGCCATCATCCAGCCGGTACTGCTGCTTGGAAACGAAATTGCTGCACACCTTGATCATATTGCTGAGGTCTGGCCCGATATGGGCAAAACGCGCCCTGATCAGCGCCGCACACATGGAACCGCTGTCATCCAGCGAGCGTGGGTCGAGGAAGCGGGCAAAGCTGTTCGCGCGTTCCAGGTGAAACTTTTTTTCCTGCGCATCAAAGTAAGGCATGGTTTTCGAGAAAAACTGCAAATGGCGTTCGGTCATTGCAGTAAACGTCTTGTCGCCAGTGACTTCAGCGGCCTTGATCAAGCCGGCATGCACCACGCCCATTTCATACACCAGGATACCAAAATCGCCCTTGGCAGGCTCAATAATGGCATCGGCAACGGGAGGCTTGCTGAAGTCTGTCACTTCTGCGCCGTTACTTTTTTGTATCACACGGGTAGGCGTGACTGATTCCATATAGGCGCGCACACGATGCAAGGCTTCGGTAATTTCAGCCACATTCGGTTTCTGGTAAGGCACTGGATAAGTCCCTTCACCTACATCTTTTAAATCTTTATTGTCCCTGTTACGGTAGGGGCCTTCTGCATAGGCTGTACCTGACAAGACCAGGGAAGTGATGACAGCTTGAATAAGAATGGAATTAATTTTCATATGGATTGAACATGAGTAAAGTTGTTGAGCGATTTTTTGTTTTTTTATTGGGTTTATGTAGGTGTCTATCCCCTGGAAAATGTACGGGTAACGCGTTCCAGGTGGTCACGCATGGCTTTCATTGCAGCAGCCGGGTCATGACAGGCGATGGCATTGGCGATATTTCTGTGGTCTGTCAGGGTTTCCTGGCGTAATTCTTCGGTGTGGTAGTGGCTTTTCAATCTGTGCCAGAGGCCGTTACGCTGTGACCATAAATACTCAACGGTGCCGAGCAAGGCACTGTCGCCGGTGGCGCGTGCTATCGCCATATGAAAATTTCTGTCGGCCTGTTCATTGCTGGAAAGATTATCGTGATTTCTCTCCATTTCAAGTACGGCGTCAAAAATGGCATCGATGGCCTGATCGCTTGCCTTGCGCGCAGCGATGGCGGCGACTTCGGATTCAATCAGTCGCCTCGCCGCCAGCACTTCAAACGGACCAGGTCCGAATTCAGGCGTTGATGGGGCTTGACTGTCAGGGGTTTTGACATACACACCAGAACCACTACGCACTTCGATCACGCCACTTAGTTCGAGCGCTATCAGTGCTTCGCGCAGGGAAGAGCGGCTGACCTTCAATTTGGGTGCTAAATCACGCTCTGAAGGCAGGCGCTCGCCAGCCGGGATGTTTTCATCCCGGATAAATTCTTCTATTTTGTGCGCCACGATACGATAGAGTCTGGGCTCATGTGTGATGGTGGTGTCTCCATGTACAAGTATTTTCTTCATTCTTTGATGAGATACCTGAATTTTGTATTTTTAATTGGCCAGACCATTCTAAATTGGCCTGTCCAATAATGCAATGTGGACTAGCCAATTATTATTTGATTATGGGATAATTCCTGACCGTAGCGCGGCCAGCGGGGCATGCCGCGCCCGTAAAGGAGCGACAATGGAAGGAGTGGAGCTTGAAATTAATTCTGGTCATGTTTTATGCCGCTATGCTGCTGATGGCGTGTACGACCACGGGCAAGCCCGCATCTGCCGAGAATGCCTATACGGCTGCATCCACCTATCAAAAGCTGATCGCAACTTATCCTTTTATACGCATCGCCAGCCAGACAGCACCTGTGTCTGTCAAGGTAATCAAGGATATTCCCTATGTCAGCTATGGCGACAGGAAGGTGCAACTGGACTTGTTCATGCCGGCCCAGGCATCGGCGAAGGCCTTGCCCGGTATCGTACTGGTGCATGGTGGTGGCTGGCGTTCCGGCTCCAGGGAAAATCTGGCGGCCATGGCGATACGTCTGGCCGGGCGCGGCTACGTCGCGGCGGCCATCAGTTACCGCTTGTCGGCAGAGGCGCCATACCCCGCCGCGATACATGATGTGAAGGCAGCAATACGCTGGATGCGTTCCCATGCAGCCGACTACCATATCGATCCTGCGCATATGGCCGTTGCCGGCGGTTCGGCAGGCGGGCAAATTGCTGCATTGGTGGGGGTTACCAATGATATGCCACAGTTTGATTCACAGGCACAAGGCAGCCAGATATCCAGTGCCGTGCAGGCGATCATCAATATTGACGGCTTGTCTGACTTTACGTCAGAGCAGGCACGTCGTTATGAAGATGACCCTGCCAAGAAGCCATCATCAGCCGGTGCCTGGTTTGGCGGCACCTATGCCGAGAAAACGGCGTTATGGAAAGAAGCGTCACCGCTAAGCCATGTCGGCAAGAATACGCCTCCTATCCTGTTTATCGGCAGCGCGCAGAAACGTTTCAGCCTTGGGCGGGATGAGATGGTGCAGCAGATGAATGCACTAGGTATTCCGACGCGGGTAGTGCTGATACCAGATACACCGCATAGTTTCTGGTTGTTTGATCCCTGGCTGGGACCGACAGTGGATGCAATGAGCGAGTTTTTGGAGTGGGAATTTGGCTTTTCACCATGAGGGCTTGATTTAAGAACTCGGATATGAGAGCACAACTGGGGCACAGTTTTCTGTCGGGCCTACCTAGCCTGGAGATCAATCTTTTTCAGCTTTAGCCAGTTGACGAATGCATCAGGGTCTCTGGGGGTAATAAACATCTTTCTATCCCACCACCAGCCGAGCTTGGTTTTAATCAAAAAGCTACGTGCGCGTTTATGTTGCCTGGAGGTGTCCAGATTTTGCGCATCTTTGGATTTCGCGCCGACTTCGGCAACGGATTTAATGTTTTCTACGCTTAGCGAATGGCATTTCCACACGCCAAACAGCACAAAACGAATAGCTTGCGCGTCAAGAATCAGGTCGAAAAGCCAGGAAAACAAGTCGGTAGGTTGTTTCATTCCAGTATCCCAAAAGTATCGGTTGCCGCATGGAAAACTGGACTTTAGCATACCTTGCTATTGCAGGCATCTTTTTCAGACCTTGTTTGGCGCGCTACTTGTTGAGCATTTTTTCATAAAAGGTACTGTGATGATGGCCTTTTAGAACCTGATTGCGATCTTACTGCGCAGCGCATGAGCCCCGATCACGCCCGCGCAGTAAGATCGTAAACAGGTTCTTATGTCGTTGGAGCCTGTCCATCCGCGACGATACCCATGTCCTGCATATTTTGCGGCGTATAGCCGGCATGGAGCAATGCGTGATTGAGTTCCTGGCGCAGGTGGTGCAGGGCGTGTTCGGTTTGTAGCACCGTCAAACCCAGTTCCGTAAGCACCTTGACACGCAGTACTGGTGCACCAGTGGCTTTGTCCCAATGCAGCAGGTTGTGATTTTCATTGGCATCGACGTCAAGGTTGTACAGTTCCCACTGGGTGTTGGTGTGATTTTTCGGCTCCCAGTAACGTACCAGTTTCCAGGGTTTCTCAAAATATGATTGTACGTGGTTGGGCTGCACTACCGGGCCGGGTGCTGTCAGTGGTCGTTTTTCTGTCGGCTGGCCGTCGGGGCCGGTCAGGCGTTCTGTGATATCCACATACCATTGGTATTTATCGGGCAGGTAATTGGTGTCCAGCGGTGCGGTGATGTTGTCGTCGGACACAAACAGCACGCCTTTGCGTTCTGTGTCGTGTACTGTGCCGCGTATGACGGGGGCCAGGTCTTCGCCGGCCAGGGGCTTGACATCATGGCCCTGGATGAATTTGGCCAGTGCTTGTCTATCGTTTTTGTCAAACCCTGCCAGGCCCAGCAAAGTAGGCACCCAGTCGACATGGGTGGTGTGGCATTGCACGGTGCGCATGGTTTTATCGCCATTTACCAATGGCGAAGAAATGATGGCGGGGATATGTATGCTTTCCTGATATGCACCATACCATTTTTCTATCTGGCCACCGTGGGCACCGGCCAACTCGCCATGGTCAGAGGTAAAGACGACGATGGTGTTTTGATCGAGACCAGATTCATACAGGCGCTCAAGTATGGTGCTGACTTCGATATTCACCAGGTATTGCAGATACAAATAAAACGCCAGGTAGTTGCGATACCAGTCTTCGGCATTGCTTTGCATCTTGAAGGGATAAGGGGAAGGGATGACGGCATGCTGGCCGCGCAAGGTGGTCAGCGCCAGTTGGAATTTATAGGAATAGTCGTACTGGCAATCTGGCTTGCTGGACAAGTCACCGCGCCAACTGGCAGGCAGTTTGACTTCACCCAGTTTGAAGCCGCCTGGGTTCAGCGGCACACAATAGGTTGCCTTGAATTGATTGGGGGCCTTGCCATAGGTTGGTGGCAGGCTCATTGTGCCCTTTACAGGGGCACCGTAAGGCGCAATGATTTCACCCAGTGTGGGTGGTGTGGTCGCTGATTCTACTTCTGGCTGCCAAGGGAAAGGATAAGCACCAATATCATGTGGATTCACGAAGGAAGCCACTGCCAGCCATGGCCGCAACTTGAAGCTGGCATTGGTGGGATTGTTGCTGTTAATGATATTCGCTTCCACGCCCAGGGCTTTGCGACGCAGGAAAGTGTTGACCAGGTCAGTGTAACTTGTGTCGCGATATACACCCAGATTGGGCGTGCCAAAACGCTGGTCAGACGGAATCGAATATTCCCAGTCGCTAAATCCCCAGTTTTCAAGACTGCCGGTAGGCGGGTTGGATAAATCCCAGCGGCCAAAATAATGTGTCTCGTAACCCGCTGCACGGAACCAGTCTCCCATGGTCGGTACACCGTCTTGCGGCAACCAGGGGAAGGCAGGATCGGTATCCACCTTGAACATGCCTTCGGTCTGGGTCACGCCACTATGCGCACTGTATTGCCCGGTCATGATAGTTGCACGACCAGGCACGCAGGCAACGCTGGAGCAGCTATGGTTTTGCAGTGACACGCCGTTTTCACGCAGCTTGACGAAGCCAGGGAACAGTTCGGCATAAGGATTGCCTTCCAGGTCACCTTCTTCAAAGCGCAAAATCTGGTATAGCGGGTCCAGCGGATCTGCCGGGTAGTGCGGCGGATAACGCATCTGATCGACCATGATGAAGAGGATATTCGGTCTGCTGGATGGTGTGTCTGTGCTCATGATGACCTTTCGCTGGTTACAGGATTGCGCTATTGATTCCAAGAGCATTTGTCTTTGAAGGGGAGGGCAAATGATGGATTGATGCTGAAGCGCTTATTGCGCTTAAATTATCTTATTGATAATAATAGCTGCACTTGCTAAAAAAGCAAAGATTAAATGACCGCGAGCCAGCATTTTTTGTAGAAGCTGGATAGGAAACGAGAATGTCGCCCTGTATAGACCGCGTGTGCGGGATAGGCAAGAAGAATAAGCAGGGGAAAAACACCCTGACAATGTAGTCAGGGTGGCGGTGAGGGAGTTTTACTTAAGCTTAACCGCGCGAGAAGGTACGCGTGACCCTGTCAAGATGGGCACGCATGGCTTGTCGTGCGGCAACGGCATTGTGCGAAGCGATGGCTTCCAGGATATTGCGGTGGTCTATCAAGGTTTGCTGGCGCAATTCCTCGGTCTGGAAATGTTCTTTGAGCTTGTGCCACAAGGTGCCACGCTGATTCCACAGGTATTCCACCACGCCTATCAAGGCGCTATTGCCGGTAGCACGCGCAATAGCCAGGTGGAAATTGCGATCAGCCATTTCATTGCTATTGCGATTGTCGTGGTTGTTTTCCATCTCGATAACGGTCCGCAAGATGGCGTCGATTGCCGAATCCGTTGCCATTTTGGCGGCGATCGCTGCAATTTCTGATTCGATCAGACGGCGTGCAGACAAGACTTCAAATGGACCTGGCCCGACCGGTTCTGCGGGGACTTCCTGGCTGGTTTGTTCACATACGTAAACGCCAGAACCACCCCTGACTTCGACGATACCACCCAACTCCAGTGCGATCAGGGCTTCTCTCAGGGAGGTACGGCTGACGCTCAGTTTGTTGGCCAGTTCACGTTCTGGTGGCAGCCGTTCTCCTGCGCCTATGTTTTCTTCACGGATAAGTTCTTGAATCCGGCTTGATACGACCCTGTATAGACGTGGTTCGGTAATAGTCGCTTCTTGAGGAGCAGGATTTTTTTTCATTGAGAGAATTCGATTAATGCAATATAAAGCAGGCGAAACCGCCAACTCCCAATCTTAGTTTGATCTGTCCATTGTGGCAAGTTGGGATAGGTAAATTTTTTTTCAATAGGTGTTACTGAACATGTCAGATTTGATAGCTAATCTGTGAGAAATGGAAATTTGCACCAATTTGGCCTATTCTTAGGCACGAGCTCTCACTTTCTTTCTGATCTGTCTGTATACAAATTCTGCCAGGGCAACATTTTCCATGCCTATGCCCACGGCCTTACATAAAATAATCTGGCTATCGCTTTGCCTGACTGCTGTCGCTGATGCCAGCAAGTTGGTCAGTTGTCGTCGTAATCATGGCTGGCCGCGTAACTATGTCCCTGAACCTTGCTGACGTCTTGTTGGCGTGACTGGTGGACTGTAACAATTGAAAACAGAGTGCCTTCCGCTTGCGCGACGACCATGGCTGCGTTGCAAATGCTCGCGATAGTTCACTATCGCTGTGCATAAGTGTTAACCTTGCCTTGCCCTGATCGCCGGGCAAGCGTCTTTCACTTCTGTTTCAACTGTGACAGTCCACTAGTTTCATTCATTTTTTCGATCGGTAAAGGGTCGATTGCAATCTACCCTTTACCGTGTCTGAGCGCTAAGAGGTTTCTCGCGGCTTTTTCTTTTGCTGATTGATTCTCTCTCGCTGCGGCAATTCACGTTGAGACTGGATATACAGGTAACCGCCAATAGTGCCGAGGACAATCACCGCCAGAGCAATGATGAACGGCAGATTACCTTGTGATAAGCCGGTCCAGGCCGGATCGTAGAATAGCAACAGGGTGAAGATGATCAATGGAGGTAGCAGCACGAAAATCATCATCCACAAGAAATACCGGCGGATGAAGTTTTGTATATTGCAGTATTTAAAATACAGGAAAGCCAGTACCGCAATTGCAATCAGCCAGCAGTTCATCAAGATGATGAGTGTCCAGCGGTATTCGCAGACTTCACGAGCAATCAGTGAGGGCAGATGGCTTTCTGTACCCGGCATTTTAAAATTGTCCAGCAGGCAGATCAAGACTTGCTGCGAATCCATACAGGATTGCGGTTTGGTCGGAGCTGGCTTGGCCAGATTGGCGACCGGCAGTGGCCAGAAACCCATACCGCCAAAATTGTAATTCATATAGGCGATATCAGCCTCCAACTGCTGCCAGTTGCGGTTGTCGAATTGCACGACAGGTACGACGCCTTGCAAAAATTCTACCCGTTCTGCACCGCTGATGCTGCTTTCCACATCGATATCATGCCGCAGCAGTTTCTTGGCATCGGTACTGGGTTCATCCAGCAAAATCAGGAAGTAGGTTTTCAGGTCCCGATTGTATTCTTCCTTGTTGCCATGTATTTCTCTTTCCACTTTGCGCAATCTGATTAAATTTGCCATGCTAAAAGCACTGTCCGGATTAGCAAGTTCTGGTCTGGACAAGAGAATATTGATAGCAACCCTGTCACCCGACATGCTATGTCTGAGATACCCATAAAATTCGTTGAATAACCGGGTGGATTCAGCATCTCTTGGATAATCCTGGAAATAGATGGTGACGCCATCGCCGCGTTTCGGCGTTCTGCTGAAACCCAGGCTCAGGTATGGCATAGCCTTGGAAAATTTATCCGTTAAAGGCGTATGCAAGAGGTTGATAATATTGTTTGCCAGCCTGCGGAAAATCGCTTGTTTGCTTTCGGCCGGATATTTGCTCCATTCATCCCAGTCACTTTTTTGTACAACCCAGTCAACCTTGGAATTGTAATTGCGGGCTGTTTGAATGAATTCATTCGGTGCGGCTGAACCATCATCAATGGTGAATTGTCCACTTTTGGCAATATCATTACTTTGTTTGAGTTCACCCAGGTTATCCATGCTGAGAGCATGGTAAGCAATACGGCTCAGCATGCTGAAATTCATTGTCTGTTCTTTACCCTGATTTATCCAGAAGGGGTAAAAGCCATAGACCACGCCTGTTACGTGATCCAGTGCGCAACCGCATTTGCCGCCATTCCATTTAATCGGCAAGCCGGAATTGGGATAGTTTTTCCTTGCGGTTGAGTCAACGACGTTTGCCAGATAGCTGTCAAAGATCTTTGCGACGGCATCGATGGTGCTTTTGTACTCTTCCATTGTGCAAGTGTTCTGACGCGCACGGAGTTTGGTCAGCATGTCAAATGTGGTCGTCAGATTCAGTTGTGCACTACCTTTAATGAGACTGATTTCAAGTTTGCTCAAATTGTCTTTGAGCAAGGCCAGTTCATCATCACTGATGCGGATGCTGACGACATATTGATTGTCTTGCGGTAGATTCTTTTTGCAGGCGCCGATGGAGTACAGGATTTTTGCGCGTGCTGCGCTATTAAACAGATTGACATCAGGATACTGGACGTCTTGAATTTCCTTCAACATTTTCACGATACCAGTGGGTACGCTGGCATTGTAGATGTCGCCTTTTAGATCATTTGTCAAATTGACCAAAGATTGTGCATTCAATTGCACACCATCGAGCACTTCGGCTTGTTTGCTCAGTTTGGAAAATGCCGCTGCTATATCTTCTGGTGGAAAATCTTTCAGGACGTCATTTACATTCAATTCCAACTCTGATTTGTCCAGAAAGTAATTGTCATTGAGCTTGGCCAGGGCCTTCAGGATAGCGTCATCGACATTCTGGGTTTTCAACGCAGCGAGTTTGCTGGCATTGACCTGGTAACCAGGGACATCGACTATCTGTTTTTCTATCAATGGCCACAGATGCTGAAATAACTGTGCACGGTTGCCCAGTGCCTGGTTGACGGCAGCTTTCAGGGCTTCTACTGAATCAAACTCTTTGTCTTTCAACGCTGTTAACGCAAGAATGACCTGATCCTTGCCCCCCAGTATGCCGAGATCATCTGCAGTCAGGGAGTAGATGTATACGGTCAGCGGTTCGCGAACGTCGTTGGTGCTGCTGCTTGTTTTAGTTTTTGTTTTCTTCCTGGACAGATAGCGCTTTACCAATGCCAGCAACTCGGCATCACTGCCTTGTCGCCTGACCTGGAAATCTTGCCCGCGTTGTGGTTCGGGTTCAAGATTATCCCAGCTTTCAAAATCCGGACTGATCAGGATGCCTGTTTCAGTCGGATATTTCTTGGCAAATTCAGCGAGCCGTGTGACTGCTGGCGGCAAACGGGTTCCCAGGCTTTCATCCAGGGGGATTTTAAAATTGAAGCACATGCGTTGCAGCCACGCCGCTGTAATCGGCCCCAGTATGCCGTCATTGAGTGGCTGCTTGGGCAAGGCATAGTCATGCTTCCAGTCCGCCAGCGGGTAATACACCAATCCCATTTGTTGCTGCATTTGCAGCACAACGTCATGGCTCAGGTTCCTGAAATTGGAGATGCGCCAGATACGGTCATAATCCCCAAAAACCGGCGAGGTAATCGATGTCAGTATTGGTGTCTTTGCAGGCTTTGATGATGAAGTAGCCAGTGGCACTGGTGGCGGGGCGGTCATCGATGCCGGTGCCGCCACAATGACGGATGAGGTGCTGGCGGGCGCTGATGCGACCACCGGTGGAATGACAGCAGGTGTGTATATGGGTTTCGCTGGCTTTTTAGCGGCAGTCATCCGGGTCTTTTCTGCATAGCCTGGCATGCTGGCGCTAGCCGGTGCATAAGCAGGGATGGGGGCCGGAGAAGCTGCAGGAGTTGCAGAAGCCAGGGGAGCCACAGCAGGAGTTGCCGCAGTGGCAGGTGCCTGGCGCGGGGCGGGGGCCGGGGTGAGACCCAAGCTGTTGCTGGTACTGGCTGCACTGGCACTGGCTGCGCTGGTATTGACTGTACTTGCGGCTGCACTCGCTGGTGCCGGGTCAGCAGCCCAGGCCTGGCTATCGAAAATAATACCGCAAGCGATCAGCAGGCAACTTAACGGCAATAAACTGGCGCGATGCGAGTTTCGCTTCATGATGGTAATCATAGTGTTTTTCCATCCTTCATTAATTCTTTTCCAATACCGGCAATCAGATCGTCTTGTACGATGGTTTCGCGTTCCATTCTCACCGCACGTATGGCCGCGTAACGCGCCACGTTGAGCAGGGCACCGCCAGACAATTCATATTTTTCGGCCAGCCGTTTGAAATCAACATCCGGGCCCAGGCTATCAGCCTGTGAAAACAATCCCCGCCAGAGACGTTCGCGCTGGGTGGGGTCAGGCATGGCGAAGTAGACTTCACTCTGAAAACGACGTGCAAAAGCCTGGTCTATATTCGCTTTCAAATTGGTCGCCAGCAGTACCACGCCCGGAAAATCTTCCACCCTTTGCAAGAGATAGGAAATCTCTTGATTGGCATGACGGTCGTTGGAGCTGCTGGTTTGTGTACGTTTGCCAAAAAGCGCATCTGCTTCATCAAAAAACAATATCCATTTCTTGTTTTGCGCCTGGTCAAATACACTGGCCAGGTTTTTTTCGGTTTCACCTATATACTTTGAAACGATCATGGACAGGTCTATGCGATACACGTCTGCCCCCACCGCCGCACCTATCAGGCAGGCTGTCAGGGTCTTGCCGGTACCGGGTGGGCCATAAAACAGACTGCGGTAACCCGGCTTGACGGTTTTTTCCAAACCCCAGCGTTGCAGGATCAACTGTGGATGCCTTAACCAGGTCACGATGTTTTCTACTTCTTCCATCACTTCGGGGTTTAACACCAGGTCACTCCAGGACAACTTGGTGTGCATCAACTTGGCCGGGAAATTGGCGCTGAAATCCGGTTTGTGAACTTCACCGCTGCTCAGTCTTTGCAGATATTCATTTCCCAACATGAAGGAAGAACCAAAAAACGGCTCGCCGTTGGCACCGTGTTCCAGCCGCAAGATACCCTGCTGCAGGAAGAAATGGTCTTCCTGGAACAGGTGTGCGACGATAAAGCGCTGCTCCAGATCATTACCGGCCAGAATAAAGGCTGCGGTTTCGCAGGTCGGTAAAAAACCGCCGTGAATTTTTCCACGCCAGCCACCAATTTCACTGTAGGCACGCCCGGTTTGCGCATTTTGCAACATGAAAATATCCAGGGCCTGAGGGCGGCAATGAGGCAAGAAAGCCAAAAGAAAAATAAGTCTTTCCTCAAAGCCCATTTGATATTGCAAGACCAGTTCTGCATAAGGACCATCATCAGCTTGCAAAGCTGGCGTGGGACATAATTCTTGCAAAGCACGTGTTTCATCGCCGTCGCTGAAATAGCTACGGAAGCGCATATCGCAAACCTGGGTAAACCAGGCTATCTCTCGCTCCAGGCATGCTGCATTGTTGTTCATATGTCTGTCTGTCATTTCCGCAAATTGGGCTATCAGCGCCAGGTTGTATGTATCGGTGCTTCCATCCAGGGGAACCTGGTCAAGGCAAAACTCCAGGGTAACTTATCCAGTAACATGTCAAACGTACCTGGGAGCACCGTCATGTGCCAGGCGTCGTCTTGCCGGTACAAATGCGCCTGTCTTTGCAAAAAAGTTTCCCGCAAGGCTGTGATGGAAGAGCCACCCAATGCTCCCCAGTTGGCAATCACGCCTCCCAGCATTTGCTCTATCACTTCCTGCTCACGATCAAGCAGGGTGATGCCTCTGCATATCGGTATCCCACCCTTGATGCCACACAATAATTTATTCAGTACCAGTTGATATTCTGGCGTCTCCAGCTCACCCGTAACGATGAACTGCAGCAGATGCACGGACCGTTGTGCACTTTGTTCATCTATAAAATTGCCATCTTTGGTCAATTCCAGAATATCGAACAGGCGTGGTATATACGGTGCCAGCAAGATCAATCCACCATTGTGGATATGGATATTGTCTACATGGATATCCGCACGATCTGGTATGTCGTCGGGTTGGCGTCTGGTTTTACTGACATTGGCTGCAGGTGTGTTGGCTGCGGCGGTATTCTGTCTAATTACATCTTCTGTTCTTGCAGATGGGCCAGTCACGTCGGCATGTGTCAGCAGCGCTGCATCTTCGGTTTTACGCAACCAGTCGGCAACATCTGCTGCCTGATAGTGGGAAGCCAGTCCACGCACCATGGCCTGGGTAAAGGCAGTACCAGGTTGGGTGATATGACTGACAAAGATATTTTCATAGACTGTACGCCAGACAAAACTTGCCATTGGTGGGACTGCTATCTCCAGGGCTTGTTCCAGTTGCATGAATAGTGTTGGCAATGTCGGCGAGAACGTCGGCAACAACTTTTCCAGCAGGTTCTTCAAGGCAGGCGGTGGCAATATGTCCAACAGCCGGCGCAGGCCTTGCGGCCTGTTTAGCGCGCTGAGCATGATGTCACTGGCTATCGCTTTGCTCGTGCTGGCCTTGCCTGCCAATAGTCTTTGCGTCAGCAAGATAAAAATTGTCCTTTGTTCCGTATCCGGTTCTGCATTGCGTTGCAGGATAAAGGCCAGCCTTTCCACGTCCGATAGTTGCTGGTTCTTTATAAACTGGCCTGCATTTTTCATGGCAGCAGAGACAGCAGAAAATGCAGTGGCCGATGCAGTGACAGATTCAGTATATGAAGCAGATTTTTTCTCTGCCACTGCCTGTGTGTATGGCTTGCCGGGCTCACTTGTAGCGTAAGGATTTTCTTCCTGGTCTGCCAGTGATGCGGTGTTGGCTCTGACATACTCAGCAACTTGTTTTGACTTAAATAATAAATCTTGCAGGCTTGCTTTGTAGGCTGTTTCTGGTATGGCTTTCCAAACAGAGCCCTGATCAGGGTGCATCAATCCAAGGCTTGGTGTTGCCGTACCAGGTACGGCGCTGCGTATTTCAGTCGGTAAGAATTTCTCTTCCCATTGTTTCCAGAAACTGGCCTGTATTTTGTGCGGGAACTGATTCAACAGTGCATATATCATCTGCTGCCATTCTTCCGACACAAATTGTGCCTCTTCAAGATTGGCATGTTCAAGTTCTTGCAAAAATTCCTGCAGCAGTTGCGGGAAATCATTCGCCAGCGTTGTGATAATCAATTCACGGTCTGCGCCAGTGCCGGTATCATGGGTTTCCATTTCAGGAGATGTTGCCATATCCTGACGATGTTCTTCTTGATGGTCTGGCAGTCTGGTTTGCTGGAAATCCGTAACTGACAATATGCGTTGCTGCAATACCCGCAAATAACTACGTCCATACACCATGGTATTCAGTGCAGCGAATAGCGGCTCTGGTCGGTTTGAACTAAAGTGGGCAAACCAGGCTTGCGCAAGCTGCAGTATGGCCGCATCAGTATTGGTATCCTGTACAAAGACAGCAAGTATCTTTTTCAACAAGCTTTCTGCATTAAATACGTCCGATGCCGATGTCAGCAGGAAGGACAGGCTGCTTGCCAGTACTTTCTCTTTCAATGCTGACGCGCTGACTGATAGATTGCCAGCTTGCTGACAAATATCCCAGTTTGCCCAGATGGTGTCGAGCATGCTGCCAGCCTGGTGTTGCAGTACGCGTATCAAGTCTCTGAGCTTGTCATGACTGGTCTGTGCCAGCAGACGTCGTTGTTCTTCCGGGCGTACCATATAGCGACGCATGCCCTGTGCCAGCAAATCTCTATCTGCCGTCATCAGGTGTTCCCATACAGGTGCCAGGCTATCCATATTGGCTTGCAGCATGGCTTGGGCAATGCGGTGCGGCAGATTAGGCATGAGCTGCTGCACGGACCTGTCTGGCGGCACGTCTGCTTGTTGCGATGGGCGTCGTGCAGTCACGCCGGGTATAAAGGCTTCGTACAAGACATGCGCTTCGTCATTATGCTCGCCGACGGTATTGTTCACGTCGCCGACGCGGCTTTCAGTCCCTTTGCGGGTGTCTGTGTCGGGCTGCCCTGTTCGGCTTGTTTGGTCTGTTTGGTTTATTCGGCCTGTTTGGTCTATTCGATCTGCTGACGCAGATGTGCCTGTTTCATCATCCTGGCCAGAAAGGCCAATGACTTCGGTATCTGCTTGGGCCAGACAAAAGTCAATCTTCTGTTGTAATAGCAATGCTTCTGCATCATTGGCCAACCATGCAGCAATGTGTTGCTGACTGTCTTCGTCATAAGGAAAATACTGCAAAATAGCCTGCCTGAAGGCTTTTTGCTGTTGTTCGCCAGCTTGCCTGTGCATCAGTGTCTGCAAAAGCAGATATGGCAATAAGGCTGCGCTCGCTGACTGTGCCATTTGTTTGACGTGCATTTCCAGTGCCGTCAGCCAGGCCTGTGCAGCTCGCAGTGAAGAGGTGCCGGTCAACAATTGCGAAAGCCAGAAATGCAGCGCAGGTGTATGCCATGCCTGTGCCTGGGCAAAGATGTCCTGCATAGATGGAGCCGTCGGTGTGTCAGAACTACGCTGGCTGTTTTTATTGTCCTCAGTACCTGGCAGGTCAGACAGGAGTTCTTGCCTGCCTGCTACGTGCGCAACCGGTGTCGGATACGTATGCTGATTTTTATTTTCAAAATCATTTGAAAAAACGTTTGTAAAATTAATTGCAGAATCACTCACGAAATACGCGTTGATGGCTTGCGCTTTCAATTGAATGACAGTGTCCTGGCTGGCAGCCAGTATCTGCTCCAGGTCCACGGTTTTTTGCTCAAGCAAGTCTTGCAATACCATTCTTAAATAGGCATGCAAGTCTGCTGACTGTAATGCATAGCGTTCTATGGATTGCAAGAAGTGCTGCCTGGTTTGATGGCCATATTCCAGATTCAGATAATCCAGCAGCAACTGATGTAGTTGCGTGCTATTGCATAGCATTAGTATGCTGCTGTCTTGCTTTAATTGGCCCAGCAGGATAGTAAATTCCGGGTGTTGAGCAAGTGTATCTTTTCCTGCATCAAGGTCATGATGATCCCTGGTAAGCCATAGAAATAGTTTTTTACCCAAGTCGGACGAAAGCAGTGGATTGGTCGCGGGATGCAAACGGGTAGATGTCTGTCCGGCTTTGGCATTGGTTTCAAATTCAACTTCTGGTTCAGTTTCAAAATCAAGGTCAGCAACAGCATTGGCTATCACATCCCGTGTTTGTGCAGAGGTTGCCAGTTGAGTTTCAGCTTGAACTGGATTGACCTCCACTTGTGTCAAATCACCCTGGACGGCGATTGCTTCTTGCGAAGCCAGCTGTACCGATTCTTGCAGCAAATGATCGAGATCAATTTCTTTGTCTTGCTGTAACTGTGTTAACACCAGTTTCAGGAACAGGGCAGGGTATTCTGCCTGTTCGCAATAAGAAATAATCGATTGCCGGAAAAGCAGGTGATGGTCCTGGCCTTGCTGTTCATTGCTGGTGAACCACCATCTCAGCCATTGCTGCGATTGCTGGTTGGTGAGCTCAAGTTCCCATAGAGACAATTGACCTTTGGCCCACAGACGGAAATTGGAAAAATCCAGGTTGGTGCCTAGTGCCCTGATATCTGCGGGCGCAGGTTTGTTGCTATACGCCGGCAAGTCAGGTGCCGTGGTCGAGCTTGTATCTGGTGCCTGCAAGTCAGGTGCGGTGGCCGAGCGTGTATCTGGTGCCTGTGTTGCAAGGGATGGGTGCGACGCGTGCCAGTTTTGCAAAGCCTGGTATAGCTGCTTTGCATGTAATTCCATATCCGGTAGTTTTTTCCAGATATGTACCAGGTCACCAGCATGGCCCTGGTCAGCCAGCATTGCCTGGATAATATGTTCGGGGGCAAGCGATTCGGCATTGGTTTGCAGCAGGTATGTCAATGCTTTGCGCTGGAGTTGTTCTGCATATTGTTTTGCGGATTCGGTTTCAGGCAGGGCAGTGCGGCCAGTTTTTCTATCCGTCGCAATATCCGTCGCAGTATTCGTCATAATATCTGTCGCAATATTCGTCGCAATATTCGTCGCAATATTCGTCGCAATATTCGTCGCAATATTCGTCGCAATATCCGTCGCAATATCCGTCGCAATATCCGTCGCAATATCCGTCGCAATATCCGTCGCAATATCCGTCGCAATATCCGTCGCAATATCCGTCGCAATATCCGTCGCAATATCCGTCGCAATATCCACCGCAATATCCACCGCAATATCCGTCGCAATATCCGTCGCAATATCCGTCGCAATATCCACCGCAATATCCGTCGCAATATCCACCGCAATATCCACCGCAGTATCCACCGCAGTATTCGCAGCAGTATCCACCGCAGTATCCGCAGCAGTATCCACCGCAGTATCCGCAGCAGTATCCACCGCAGTATCCGTCGTTACATCTCGCAACAAGCTATTTTTATGTGCATGCAATACTTGCGCGACTTGTGCCAGGCGCATGGCCTGTTGCTGTAGCTCGGCAGTCAGTTGGCTGGTTTGTGGTTGGAGAATCTGCACCCATTCCATCAATACAGAAAATTCAAGCGATTGCAGGATTGCGTGTCGTTGCTGCTGACGAATCATGGTCCATACCTGTAGCAAACTGTCCACCTTTTCTATACCGGCAGATGTCCAGGTGTGCATGATCGCAGTGATGTCAGTTGTCGACAGAGCCTCTAGCAGTTGTTTGCTCGGTGCAGACAATTCAATGATCGGCGAATCCTGATTGTCACCGGCGGCGGTGATATCAAGTGTCGCCATATCTATTGCGGTGTTTATGTCGACATTGGTATTTATATTGGCATTGACATTTACAGCGGGGTTGACATTGGCGTGCATTTGCATGGGTGCAATAGTGCTTATGTCGGTGTTTGCATCAGCACTTGTTTCGGTATTGCTTGTTACTGCCGCCATTGAAACACGATAGTTGGTCCCGGTTTCTGCATGCTTGGCTTTGCGGCCTTGTTCAATATCCCGCAGTGGTGGAACTTGTCTAAGCAAATCTGCAATGTTGAGTGAGTCAGGTGTAGCCCGTAGTAACAATGGCAGAGCCGATGCCAATATGGATTGGCGCATAGCTAAAGGCAGATTGCCTATCAATTCTTCAAGATCACAGGTGGCGCTCGCCTGTAGCACGAGACTAAGATCATGCAGTTTTTGCGGTGGCAGCGTTGATAGCCATACCGGCCATGATCCTGTCTGGGCCTGACGGATGAGGTCACTGTGCTGATGCAAAAGCTTTTCCCAATGGGGGGCTAGTTCTCGTAGATCGGCATTTTCCAGTGCTTTATACAACTGCGTCAGGGTAACGGAGGCATTGTTTGCCGTTGTTTCAGTGCTTGACGTGGGCAGCTTGGATGTCTGCGTTTTTGACTTCGCTGATGCCGATATGAATTTTGTTGGCTTTCCTGTTGCTGCAGGCGCGGGTACTGGATTTTTTACGGCTTTCCTGGCATGTGTTTTTTTGTTGCTGCTGGTGAACATGTCGTCAGTCGTTTGCGGCACGTTAATGTAGGTATCTGCATCTTCAGGGGTGAGTAAGTCATGACTGTCCCTGGCGGCTGGCGTATTTTTTTCATCCATGTCTTGCGGCAGGTAGATGTGTAATTCGTCTATGCTGGCTGCAATATCACGCAATTGCGGCAACAGTCTTAATAACTCCTCTGGTTGCAGGGTGGAGGGTGTAGCCGCCAGCAGGATAGGCTGGCTTTGTTCAAACCACAGTTTCACCTGACCGGTCCGTATAGACTGGGCATGATTGAGTATTCTTTCCAATAGCCAGCTTGCCCGTGGCTGAAGAATTTGGTTGACGATACGTAATTGCGCTGCCGGGAAATTTTTCAGCCAATATGCCCACCCCTGTGCATGCGCGCGGCGCAGCAAGTCTGTGTGCTTGCTGATCAATTGCTGCCAGCGAGGTTTGATTATTGGCCAGTCGCCTGCACACAGGGCTTGATAAAGATCATCGATGTCGACCGCAGCAAGTGGTGCACCAGGTGAAGTAGTTGGTTTCTCCAGTTTCTTTTGCGTGAAATGGTCGTCCGACTGATTTACTGTCTTTTTATTTTCCTGACGTGCCTGTGTTTTACCAGTTTCCGGTGGTATGGCAGATGTGTTGCTAAATTGGGCAAGCGCATGCATGTTATCAACTGCGTTATCAACTGCGTCTTCAAATGCGTCTTCAAATGCGTCAGGGGCTGTTTTTACCACTTCTTTTTGAAGCCCCTGCATTTCTGCTTGCTTGTCAGGTGAGCTATGCCCGACCCGGATTTGTGCAATAAGGTCCTTACCAAATAATTCGGGCAGCGATATGGGATCATGTCCCGGCTGAGGAGTGTTTTTCTCAACATACTGCTGATACTTAAGCAGTAGCGCATCGCTTGTCTTATGGCTGTGCAAAGACCATGCATGCAATACAGCAGGCATTTCTTGTGTCTGCCCGACGACTGCCAGCAGTAGCCATTGCCAATAAGTCTGGGCGGCTGTCGCAGACGTACTGTGCGACGCCAATTCCAGGTGTGCCCATTGTTGCACTTGATGCGACAGATAAACTGGCCAGTGGCTGAGCAGTTTATCAAGTACCTTGAATAACTGTTTTTCATCAAATTGCAGCGACAAACGCAGGCGCATTTGCTGATTGGTGACGATCTGTCGCATGGCGATGGCGGCATTGCTACTTTTGAGTACCCGTTCCAATAGCTGTGTGTGTGCTTCGCGAGGATGGCTGGATACCACCCATGCCAAACGCCCTGTGCGTAAAAAATCTTCCAGATATTGTTTATCGTCGGCAGCCACTTCTTCGACAATGACGGGTTCGGTCGCGTGTTCGCGTGGCATGTTTAACGCAGAACTCAATTGGGCATACAATCGTCGTGGCAATTCTATGGGCAATTCTTGTTCGGTCATTTCACCAAGATCAATTTCCAGCTTTTCTATGCGATAGATACCTGTTCCCGTATCGGACTGTGTCATCACCTCATCTATCAATGCAGGTATGCTGGTGCTGATCCAGTCGGACAGGGCAGTTTCTTCCATTTGCCCTTGCGCAAATGAAAAATCAAATATCAGATCATCGATAGCATGGATTGGTTTCATGATTTCATAACCAATGCTGTGGTGAATAATTCTGTCTGACGATACGCAGCAGGGTAATGATGTCATCTGCCGACTGATCCAGGCCTTCTGCTGGCAGACCGGAACGACGGGTTTGATTCAGCAGTTCCAGCCATTGTTTGTAGCGCTGCTCAAACTGATGCATGTAAACATAATCAAGCCAGTGTATTTCGGGCAGGATGTGGGCAGGCAGATTTTGTGCAATGAGTTCTTCCACCCAGGCCCGGCAGGCCGGATCGGCAAAACGTGTTGTATAGCTGGGCAGAACGATACTGACGCGATGTTCATAAAAATTTTCATCGACGTTTCTATTGACTTGCTGATTACCGGGGCGCAATAGCAGATGTTCAAGCACATGCATGCCTTCGCTTTGCTGACTGAGTTCTATCAAACGCTGACGCAAGCCATGTGCGTAGTTGACGGCTTGCTCTTTGGGCAGGGGAATAAGATGCCAGATTGGCTTGCCCGGTTCCACTTCCAGGCATAACCAGACTTTTTTATCGGCACGTTCTACCAGCCGGTAACGATGCAAGTCTATACCTGCGCGCAGCAATTCCACACAGATCATATCGTGTGGCAATCGTTTGACTGTGGTTGTTTCCCCGGTTTTTTGCAAGGGCAGGGGCAGGGCATGGCTATCGTTGGCCTTGTACTTGGGATGTTCACCCAGTTTTTTCTCATACGTCTTGGCACTGACAAAAGCAGGGGAAGCAGATGAAAAATGTGCCGTCAAGGAACGGCCCAGACTGGCTTCCCCACATCCCATCAGTAATAACAATTTATGCTGCAAGCAAGCCCTGTTGCCGCCCGTCCAGTAAGGGGCGTGCACATTCATGGCAGCTCCACGTTGTGCACTCAATTCACGTATATGTGCCAGGAAGTGGATTTTGCTGTCGATGACGGTCTGGTCGTCATGTTCATGGTGATACACATTAAAACGGCGCAAGGCGTCTGCCGGGAATGATTCGCCATACATGGCCAACATGCTGTCCAGCACGCGGTTGCGGCGGTCGATGAACTGGTCGAATTTGGACAGGATTTCAGCCGGCAGACTGGGGCTTAAGGTATTGCGGTATAAGGTTTCAAGCAGTGGTATTTGCTGATTGCCTAGCAGTTGTGAAAAATAGCTTTGTTTCAGATTGAGATTCAGCGAGTACAGATCAGGGATGGCCTGCAGTGATTGCAGGTAATTGGCCATCAGTTGTTCAAATCCGAACAGAAAGCCTTTCAATTGCCTAGCGCGGGCATGCACCTCTGGCGGCTCCGAGCTGGGTACGCCGTAATGATTAATGCCATAAATGGCTGGTGAGTGTTCTGCTATCGAAGAGTATTCACGCAGGGGCCGATGTTCTCCCTGTGGCAGTTCGATTAATTCTTCCAGGTTGATGTCATGCCTGCGAAATGCATGGTGATTGAACTCATGTTTTCTCAAGATGATACGCACTTGTTCCAGCAGGCTGACTTCCTGCGGCAGCATGAATTTCTGCCGGATGGGGTGATGCGTGGACAATTGCTGGTTGCCAGTCTGGGTATGAACCAGACGCATCAAATTCATCTGTTCTACATCGCGTGGAAAAGCCAATACCGAGCAACGCCTGGTCTTCAGGTTGAAATTCAGGCGGTCGAATTTTTTACCCTGTGAATCGACCAATTGCAGATGGTGAACCTGCTTTACTCCCGGCATGCGACGTATCAGGGCGATCAGGCTGACGACATCGATACTATTCGACGCACGTGAAAAATACCTGTCGTCAATGTAGCCACGTTTGGTCAAGGGACCATCCAGCAACTCTTCCCAGCTCTTGCCTTCTGCGATGGCTTCTTCAAAACGGGTAATACGTGCGCCGGAAGAAATCAGGGTGGCGCACTGGAAATAGATGTCGGCGTATATTTCTGCGGCGGGACGGCTGTCGTCAATTTCAATTTCGCCTGTCAGGAAATAGGCATCGGTCTGGACGATATAAACCTGGTCCAGATCCTGGCAAAGATTGCGATTGCTGGCATACAGGGCAATGATATCTTGTCTGACATCTTCGGGACTGCGTTGCTCTATTTCTGATAAAGGTTGATGCAATTTGACGTAAATGGAAAACAGGCCTTCCATTTTTTCACCGTGGTTTTCGGTCTGTATCCAGATATCGTCAATTTCCGGCACATGGTCGTAAATCAACTTGCAATAGTCAATGGCGGTGACTGGGCGAATCGGCAGGATGTCCTGAGGACGGTACAATGCCTGGTGTTCAAAGTTGATGCCACCTGATTCCGGCGTCAAGAAATCTGCCACTGAAAATCCTGACCGGTACACCAGATCAGTCAAGCCGTAGCACAGCATTTCCAGCAAAGTCACGCCGGGGTCATGGATATTGTAGTCTGTCCATGTCTGACCAGATAAAGCTTGCAGCAGTTCTACACCCTGACGGCGAAAGCCATCAAAATCAAGTCCATCAGGATCTGCCTGCAGGCGCTTTATGTGGTCGTCAGCCAGCATGTCGTCGCACCTCGCTCAATTTCAGTTGCGAATGCAATTGCTGGACTAACTGATGTACGCGGTTATAGGGCATTTCTCCCAGCACTTCAATGATGAGACGCAATTCGGCTGCTGAAAACGTCAATTCGGCCTTTGCATCTGGGGGGCTGCCAGCGGGCAGCAACTGACCGGCCTGCTGATTCAGGTTTCCGATCAGCGCAAAAACTTGCTTGAAGGGGCGTTCTACCAGACCTTCCAGTATCAGGTTACCTTGCGCCAGCGAGATGGTGATATGAATAGGGTTCATACTATGTTCACTTCTTTGCCTTTGCTGGCTGCGTCAGGGGGCGAGGTGCCAGTTTCGGTTTTTGGTCACTCTCCAGCATCTGGGTATCCAGCCAGAGTTGGGTCATGTGGTATTTGATCCAGACTTCATTGCCAAAGGTACAGCCGACCCGCATCTGCAATTTGAATTCAAAGGGGGAATTGCTGTCAGTACCTATCCATCGCAATTCTATGCGACTGCATTTATTGCCAAAATGGGTCTGGTGATAGGTAATGTGAGGATTGGAATTGAAGGCATTCATGGCAAAGGCATGCATCAGTGCATAGCGGCCTTCGGCATCCTTGCCGCCCACACCGGCAACAACTTCCCAGGCCTGGCAACCAGTCATGGCCACGCTGATGTCATACCAATTGCCGTCTGCCGGAACTGACATTTTTCCTTCACGTCCCACCCGTCCGCGCGAAGCAATAAATCCACCGACGTCCAGTTCATGGCGCGGCGCACTTTGCCGTATGCCTACCCGGCTGTGGGTCACACCGTCATCATCGATCTGGCTGGACAGTGTCAACAAAGGGCGACTTTTTTTTGCCTGAAAACTCAGGTTATTTGTCCCTACGTCCAGGCCCATGGACCACAAGGGTGTTCCTTCGACAGTGTTTTGATAGAAGCTGAGCAATTTCCCATCACCCAACTGCGCAACTTTGAAACCTTCACTCGCCGACTTTTCAAAGCCTTCATCAAGCATGTTCAACATGGATTCGATCAAATCTCCGAAATCATCCTCGGTAGGCATTTTGCCGTGCTCAAACTGCTGCCTCAGCATGGCTCGGGTTCGTTTTTTCATAACTATTTCCTTGGCGGAATAATAAAGGTGGAGCCAATTCTCAATTCATTGATACCGACAGGTTTTGGGTCGGCTGATGCAAATTCATCCAGCAATACGATCCAATGCTGATTCATGGGTACGGCAATACTCCACGGATAAATGGGATACAGGTTTTTCGTGCCATGCACATCCCTCGCATTGTCATCCATGCGGAAACGCAAATCAGTGCCTTGCCCGGTCGGGGTGATATGCAACATGGAAAAACCGGTCACTGCCTCGACATAATCAAGGTCCAGCAAAAAAGAGATCAGATCATGTTCACGTATGCACCAGCCAAAATGCTGTTGGTACCCAACCGGATGCCAGGGCGACAGGAAATCGCATAGATACTGATTAATCTGGCTGCTGTACCAGCCACCACGCAAGCCTGACTTGAGTTTGATCTGGCAACGCACCTGGATTTCTTCATAGACAGGGTTTTCTACACTGATCACAGTGAAGGGCGGGGCGCAGGTTTCTATGAATTGCTGTACTTCATGTATCAGGTGACCGCTCAACAATGGGCGCTGATTAAGATGCCCTCCCTTGTTCAGATACGGTAGCGGGATGATCAATATCTGGCCGCCACGCAGGCGCTTGGCTGGATCGATATCGCTGGACAGATTGGCAAAACACTTCACCTTGTGAATTTCAGGGAATTGTTCCAGTATCAGTAATTCATAATCACTGGCGGTCAGTGCACGGTTCTTGTGTCGTAATCTTTCGCTGACGCGGGTGCGAAAACGCCTGACTGTTTCCGCGCTTTTACCACCCACCGAATGACGTATCTGCAGGACACGGTCAATGCCGGGGATAGTTTGCTTGCTGCGTGTAATACTCATGGCGGGCAGTACCGCGCTGGTTTTGCTCGCCTGGTTGGCACACCAGGAGAGCTGGATAGCCTGGGCATAGACGGAATACACACTGCAAAAGCGTTCCATACCCACGTTAGCCGAAACACGCAGCCAATACACACCTGGGGGCATGATGGTATTGTTGGTGTTTATATCGTCGGGTAAATTCAAACTGACGATGCCGCTGGTCATGAAGCCATCGGTAGAATCGTCAATGATGTTTGCCCTATCCAATTTCTGCCAGTTGTTGCCCGACAGGTACCACCATGATAACCCGCTGTCTTTGATGCGGGTCATGGGCAGTGAATCTTCGCGCAGGTAAAAATACAGGGTCAGGGCACCGCTCAGATCGCTTCCCTGTAATCCTATAAAAAGATTGGCCGGATAATCATATTGGGGTATCTGATAGATGGCGCGCGAGTTGATGGCGACCATGGTTTCCGTACCCAGCGGATGCAGATGCACCATCTTGTCTTGTGTCGGTCTTTGTTCCTGCAGACGGCTTTGCTCAAAACGAATGGTGGAATGCGCCTTGTAATTCAATACTATGCTGCTGATCTGCGGTGTATAGGGTGGATTGGGTAAGGCCTGCGCCTGGCCAGCTTTCTTTTGCCGGGCGTTGTCGGTCAGTATCTGTGCCAGCAACATGGGGTATTCCTGATGGCCGAATGCACCCTCCGGTGCTTCCAGTGTCAGCTTGAATAAACCTGCCATGGTCGCCGGTGTGTACGCGAAATTTTGCAGTGCCGAATCACTGGTGTTGTACGGCAGAGGTTTATAGAATTGCAGCGCTGATTGATACGACAATACACTGTCAGTCGCCAGTTGGTTACTCTGGCTACCATCGTCGCGCGCCATTTCGTCAAACAGGGTGATGTCCTCCATTCCCTTGACCCATTTGCCACCAGACAGGACAGAGACACTGGCCAGCACTTCACCGCTTTTCATGGGCTGGGCGTAACCACGGTAATAAGCCGATATCCCTCCCAGATTGGTAGGCAGGCCATTCCATTCCACCTGGATTTCTGCATCATCGAGTTGCTTGCTGAGCGTTTCTTCGCAACCGACAATCAGATAAGAACCGACATTGGGCAAAGGACCAAACGGCATGAAAGGCGACAAGGCACTCAACTGGCCGATCTGATTGTGCAGCAATAACTGCCTGCAACCCTGTACATCGACTTCCAGGCGAATGTGGCGCAAGACCAAGTTTTTCAGAAAATCATAGGGGTAACGATATTCGTTTTCGGTCATTTCAAACCGTGCTACCGGCAAATCTGTCTCATAATTATCTCCATGCAGACTGGCCTTGTAGTTGCAAATGGCAGCAACGTCAGGCAGCAGCGAAAATTCTATGGACAGGCAATCAGCATCAATGTCGCTATTGAGGCCAGTGTATTCCGGACGATATTCGGTTACGCGATACCAGCCAGTGGCAGTGGTCAGTGAAATACGGAACATGCCACGCAGCAGCTTGACGAAAATATCGTTCATGCGCACTAATTCACTCTGGGACGCATCGTATTCGTGCGCATTTTCATGTGCAAAACGTCGCAAGCAGTCTTTTATCGTGTCGCCAGCAGCGTTTTGATATTGCAATTGCACGCGGACGCGACGCTGGCCTTCACGTAATAAAAGCGTCTTGCTGGCGATTGCAAAACCGAATCTGGCTGCTGTGGCGCTGAAATTGCGTTCGCCAGGCTTGGGCGCACCCAACAACGGCAGAGGAGGCAATTTTTCATGGTCTTTTTCGTCGCTGCCATCTGCCAGTGCATTGATAGGCTGGGTATGGCAGGAAACCGATTCAAGATGATGATCGATCGTGCGCCGGTCAAAAAACAGGGTGTGCAGCGCGGTAATTTTTGCATCATTCAGGGTGACTGCTTCTTGGTTGGCATAGGTAATTTCATGCTGGTTCTTGTCTATGCCTGCGACGAACTCAGTGGCCTTTTCAACAAAAATCTGGCGCACACCCGGCTTGGGCTGTATGACCACAAAGGTATGGTCGGAGCGATGCGGGCGCTGCTCCATTTTCAGCATCTGGTGATAATAAAAATCCAGATGCGCCTGGCCAAATTGATTCAGCCGTATCTGCAGCTTTTGGAATAATTGTATGAAGGTAATCAGCAAACTGCTGCCAGGATCATGTTCCTGACTGCTCATCGATTGCGGCAACAGATGTCGCACGCCATTTTGTACGATTTGAATTGCTTGCGAAAACGCATGAAAATAGCTGCGTGTCTCAGTGACTGTATGCGCGCTGCCATTTTTTTTATCTTGCACATTGGCAGGTTTGACCGCCAGCGCATTCAACAGGGGTAAGGCAGGGCGGCTGTGTGCGGCAGCGGCATCTCCGGAGTTGAGGTCAGCGGTCAGGTCAAGCATGGCCAGCATTTCTTTATTCAAGCCACGCAGTATGCTTTCCAGTAATTTGGTGATCTCATAGCCGGTGCGACCATCTGTCCGTTTGGCGCAAGACAGCCAGTATTCCAGCAACCGTGCCAGCAGCAGTGGTGAATCCAACGGGATAGAACAAATTTGCGGAAACTCTATGGTCAAGTCATGCTGATACCAGGCCTTGCCCGGGCTATAGCTTTGCAATCTTTGTTCAAAGCGCATCGCCAGTTGCTTCAGGTCCAGGGACAGGATATTTGCCAGCAAGACCACTTCATCCGCATGGAAGTATTGCTGCCAGTGACCGTCTTCACTGAGGTCAAGCTGATAAAACTTGACCATGCTGGCGTAGTCGACTGCCATGGTCAGTAATTCTTCAAAACGCATTTCATTGAGTTTGAAGTAGTCACCACTCAAGGCTGGCGAACGGCGTTGTGCCTGGCTGCGGCCATCACTGATCAATAGTCTGGGCTGCGTCACGTCAGCACCTCATGCTTATTCCTGAACATCGGTGCCTTCCCGGAAATAGAACGGATACACCAGGTTATGACGGGTGTTGGTCGTGACGATGCGGTAAATCAGTTCAATATTCAGCCGTCCTTCATAGATATAGCTGTGATCTGTTTCTATTGCTTCCAGTACGACCCGGGGTTCGTAGAAAATGACGGCGCGTCGTATCAAATCTTTTAGTATGGTAATGGTGCTTTCGTTCAGGTTTTCGTAAATCTGCGCTTTCAAACCGCAGCCAAAATTCGGCTGCATGACTCTTTCCCCCGGGGTGGTGGATATCAGTATCAACAGGCTTTGACGAATATCTTCCTCGGCACTGACCATCCTGGCGTTGCCGCGCTTGCTGAACTCGGGAGGGAAGCTCCAGCCCGTGCCTAAAAATGAAGCATTGTTTTCCATGGTCATGATCCCGGGTTGCGCCTAGCCACCGATGATGACAGTCGGCCAACCAAAGACGATATTGCCACCATGTGCAGTATTGTCACCTATCCTGGCGGATGGCATTTTGCCTATGAATACCGTGGCCGATCCCTTCACGATGCTGTCAGGAGGCCCGACACAGACGCACATGTCACCCACCACGGCGGCTGGCAAGCCACCAATCAATACGGTAGGAACACAGGGACCACTGATAGGGCCACCGACATGCGGAATCGGTGGCACGCCAGGCGTTACCATCGGACATACATGCATATCTGTGATACGTGCGGCTGGGGGCATAGCTTTTCTCCGTTTCAGTTAATCATCACCATGGCACCGCGTACGGTGGTCTGGCCACTGGCAGATAGCTCTGCGGTAGCGGTTCCTTTGGCAGTGAAGCCTATATTCGCAGTACTGGTGATATTCAGTCCTTTCGTTGTGACATCCATCTGCGCTGTTGTATCCACATTCTGTACGGCTGAGATGGTGATTTTTCCTGCTGCCTTGATGGTGATATCTTTGGGGCTGTCCAGCAAGATACCGCTTGGACTCAGTTCCACCTTGTTCATGTTCTGGTCTTGCAAGAGAATGGACTTGGTGTCGTCACTGATAACGATTTTGTTGCTGGCGGGGGTGATCAGGGTGATGACTTTTTTCTCTTCATCGAATTCCATCTTCAGTTTGCTGCGTGTCACCAGCGCCTTGTAATTATTTGCGTCTGCCAGCGTATAGGCGGGCGTATGTTTGCTGCTGTACAGGCTACCCAGTATCACCGGGCAAGAAGGATCATTATTGAAAAATCCCAATATGACTTCATCGCCGATTTCAGGAATGATGAAAGCCCCAAACCCGGCCGATCCATAGAAGCTGGCAAAGCGCGCCCATACGCCGACTGTCTGTGCATTCATCAAAGGTACGGAAACCTGGATTTTGTATTGATTTTCGGGGTCGCCTTCCAGCTTCAGGACGACGCCTATGTGCAAGCCGCACACGCCGGATGTCCAGCCTGCTGCTTCGGGCGCGTGGGTCTGGTAATCTTCGGTGAACCAATAAGGTGGCATGCCAAACTCGACTTCTGTTACCCAGTTGCCGTCGATCAGGTGATGAAAGACGTTAGTAGCCAGCACATTGCCATTAAAATGCATGCCTACACTTTTCAGTTCCAGCACTACGCCAGGTTTGGTGCTGGCATTACCTTGAAAGCGCATTCTGCCGCGTATTCTTGACATGCCGGATTTTAATTGCTGTGCCTTGGCCCAGTTGGTCAGTGCCGCAGATTCCAGGTTGGCTGCTGATTGCAAACCAAAGTCGGCAACACCCAGGACTTTCGCCAGCTCAGCAGCAGCGATATCTCCCTGGGTGGTTAAGCTTGTTGGTGTTGCTGTTCCCTGAACAATAGCCTGGGTTGCCATATCCCAACTGGTGCCGGTGACATTGCTCAGTTGCCAGCGTGCGTCAAGTTCGGCATGAAACTCCATCAGATCGATGCCATAAGTCAATGTCAGGACAGGTGCTGCTGTGGTCAAAGGGGCCTTAATGCTGACAGTGCCCGCATCTACGATCACCAGGAAACCGTTGACTTCGGCCCGCGCCATCATATAGTCCCAGTCAGTCACATAGTATTGCACCAGTTCTTTATAGGTGACCGTGGTTGCCGCCACATCAGCAGTCAGGCCACTATAGTTACCAATCAGCGCTGTCATGATGTCACTGTCAGTCTGATTGACGAAATTGGCATTTTTGCGACCAACTGTCATCGCCAGCGCCTGGTCGCGGCATTCTATGACCAGCCGCGCAAAATTGTCGCCGGTAATTTTTACGGAATGTTTAATCACCACGCCGGTGAAAATGACTTCAGTTGTAAGGTCATAGCCGGCACTGATCACGATCTTTGTGCCTGGTTTGAAATTCCCGGCGTCAGCGAGAGGAAACAGGCCATTTGGCATGTCACCATCCAGCACTGTGATGATGGCAGTAGGAATGCGGTTGGTACTATGATTCGTCTCTACTGACACGACCTGTGCCGCGTCAGGAGCCGGCTTGCCATCACAGGTGATGGCCAATGTCAGTACGCCAGTGCTATTTGTAAATGGGGAATTTGCCATCTGCTTTCTTTTCTTGAAAAATCATTTCAGCGCATCTGCTTGGACAGGCTTACGCTATGAAAGCGGAGGAAAACGTAATTTCATTCCAGGCTGCAAGGTTCTGAAACAGGTCAGGCGATTGATACGGGCCACTTCCACGTAATACGAACAATCGCGATAAATTTTGTAGCATAAAAGGGGCAGGGTATCGCCTGCCTTGACTTCCACCAGATGCGTCAGGTCGGGAGAATTGAGCTTGGTTTCTTTGACGATTTCGGCAGCACTGATATATCCGACAAAAGTCAATGTGACTTTTGCCCTTAGCGGTTCGCCGCTTGGTTTGAACAGGGTATAGTCGAATTTCAGGCCTTCTACACGGCCATAAAAAATCATCGTTCCCCATACCACCTGCACAATCGGTGCCTCATGTTTGGAGCCGACATAGGTATACACGGTGTTGCGCAAGGCATCGATTTGCTGGATGACGGTCTGGGTAGTACCAGGCACGGCACCTGTCCCATCCAGTATCATTTCTTTCAGTGTCAGTTTTTCCGGCAGACTGGCAGAGAATTTCGTTTCATTGCCCGGTTGACCCAATGCATGATTTTTGGAATATTTGATCAAATAATCGTGACCATAACCAGAGGGATTCATCAAGGCGGTAAACGCAGTGCGGCTGCTATCAACGCTGATGGTTCCTTCTTTGGATACCGTACAGGGGGCAATGGTCAGAGGGGTTTTTTGTCCCGATGCGGTCGCGGCTGCTGCTGGTGCTGGCATATTCAGCGCTCCCCACGTTCACGCAGCAGGGATGCAATCAATTGTTTGCATTCTACGAGGATCTCATCTTTCAGTACCTGCTTTTCCTGGAGATTGATTTCTGTTTCCCTCGCTTCACGCTGCACGATGGTGGACTTGATCAGCAGTTGTTTGATTTCGATTGACATATCAGGCTCCTGATCTATTTTGTACGTTGTGAATAGGTATAACTGAATGTGATCTTCTCGATTGCGACATCATTTTTGGTAGAGCTAAAGCTTTCCACATCCCATTTGATGGGATAGGCACCAAAGAACTCCCAGGTCCTGAGTACTTCAGTTGCTACCGGCGGAGCGCCGGGTACCATCTTGTTACTTTTAAGATTGACAATGATCGTCTGAGGAACGATCAATTTCATGAACTCACCCTCCAGTACCGCCTTGCACCAGACTACCAACGGAGACTGAAGGGTGGCAATACCGCGTTTGAGCTCCAGATTGCCGTGCTTCATCTTCAAAGGCAGTTGATGCACAAAACGGTTTTCACCACCTTCGACCACTGATTCGGTTTCAATTTCTGTGCCAATTCCCGACACTTCGCTGAACGAAGTATCGGGAACCTGGATACCATTACCAATCGTTACTGAAAAATAGAACGCTGGCGGTGGATATCCATTATCAAAAAAGTCATTGATCATTTATTCTTGATGGTCAGGCCTTCATGCACGATTTCTATGGTTTCTATTGCCACTTCATTGCCTTCTGACTTCAGGTCTGTACTGGTAATCTTGGTTGGCCAGGCGTTGCTCAGCTCCCAGATCATGGTGTCACCGCCTTTTTCGTCCAGCAGGCTGATTGTCACGCTGATGCGCTCAATGGTGTTGAGCTTGATCTTGTCCAGCCAATCCCAGAACTTGTTATCACCCTTGAAGACGCCTTTTTTCATGGTGATATTGCTGTATTTCTTCATGCCGGGCATTTTGACTACTGAAAATATCGGGCTGTTTCCGGAACGATATTTGATCTCTTCGGATTGCACATCCAGACCAGATACTTCCTGAAACGCCATTTCATTCTTACCCCACATGACTTTGAAATAGAATTTCGGCATGGGCCATACTGTTGCCGATTGCGTTTTTCCGTCATCTGCCATAATTTGCCTCTATCTTGTAAAAATAAATAAAATTAAATGTGCCCAGGGCAAGCTATTGCTTACCGTGGCGCCATATCAAAAACACCGGATCAGGATTTCTGCATTTGCTGCTGGAACGTGATTTCAATAAATTCGGCAGGACGGCTGATTGCAACCAATACGGTAATGCGCATGATGCCTTCCAGGATATCTTCCGGTGTCATGGTTTCACCCAGGCCAACATGGACGCTGAATGCATCTTCCGGGCTGGCACCAGCCAGACCACCACGTTTCCATATGCCGTTCAGGAAATTGCTGATCATGCTTTTCATGGTGACCCAGGTGCCAGACACATTGGGTTCAAAAACAAAGGCTTTGCTGGCCAGACGGACTGATTCTTCCAGCATGATCATGGTGCGGCGTACGTTGATATAGCGCCAGTCAAGACTATTGCCATCCAGTGTACGAGCACCCCACACCAGTGTGCCTTCGCCTATGAAAGGGCGGATGGCATTGATGGATTTGCCAGAAGTCGTGACGTTCAGGTCTTCCTGTTCGTCATGGGTCACATTGACGGCAGGTGCAACTACTTCATTCAGGCTGACATTGGCAGGTGCTTTCCAGACGCCGCGAGAATTGTCCACCAGCGTGTAGATACCGGCCATGGCGCCAGACGGTGGCAGCAAGTTGAGTTTTTTCTTGATTGACAGCAGGATATTGCCATAGCCCGGGCTGACCACGAACAGCGTTTTATGCAGCTCTTCATGGGACAGATAGTCAGGCTTGCTGGGGTCGCCTTCAACGCCGACCTTAGCGATGACAGCCAGGATGCTATCCTTTTTGTCTTGCTGCAGCGGGCTTTGATTGACTTCTGCAGTAAGAATTTCCTTGAACTTGGCGATATCGGTCAGGTTGTTGTAATCGAGATCCGATGTCTGGATGATCGATGTATCAACCCACGGATAATACGCTGCGCCGAAATTGAGGAAGTTGGTACCGAGGGCATTACGGAATTTGGCGATGCAGTCACCGGCTGCAGGGTCTTTGCGATCGCGGTAGCCGTTATACACGTCAAGGATGGAAAAACGGTTTTTCATCTGGCTGCCACAATGCATGAGGCTGGCCTGTTGCAAGGCGATGCAGTCTTCTTCCGCCAGTGACATGGCATCTGGAATGACGACCATGGTTGGTTCTTGCTCTTTGAGCAGTTTATCAATGCCGCCAGCCAGTTTGGGCTTTGCTATGCTTTGGCCATACGTACCGACGGAGACGATATAACAGGCACCGCCGCCATTTTTGAAAAACAGCATCATGCTGAAGTACAGGAAGTAACGCGGATCTTTTTCGGCCAGCACATATTCGCTTTTGCCAATTTTGAAATCGCTGACTGGTGTAGGCTTGCCTTCTTCTTTGGCTGGCAAGTCGGTAATGTCGAATAGATCTTTGGGTCTGTATCCATAATATTCATGGAATTCAGACATCGAGGTAATGCGCCACGGTTTGTCTGCCAACGTAGTGCCTTTGTTGTCTGCTTTCTCGGTATAGCCGATGAAGGCAGGAACTGCAGTAGCAACTTCAACTACCGAGTTGGGAAAGGCGTTTTTCTCAACGATATAGACACCGGGTGTTTTATACGCGCCAGCCATATGTGTTCCTTTGAAAATTATTGATGAATATAAATTTCCGCAACAAGCAAGTTTTGCCCATCCGGACCTCTTTCTTTGCCAATTTTGTTAACACTTGCGTTTGGCAGTCGCTTGATCAAAACCTTTCCCGCCATACCAACTTCCCGCAATTGAAACTGCTGCACCGGCCTGTACTGCATGGGAATTGCCGTTTGTGAGATCAAGGCAAAACCTGAATCCGTGGCGGTTTGCGTTGAGGTTTCAAAAACGATGCCGGTCTGTCCTTCATTTGCATCCAGATCCACTATCAGCATTTTTTTCCTGGCTAAGGAACCAGTAAAAAAATACTTCCAGCGTATCGTTTTGGATTTCAGGTGAATTGCATAGCACCTGGAAACCCGGTCTTGCTGTGCTGCCTGATGTAAAACCTCTGCTTCTGATAAAAAGATATCGATAGAGAATTGCGTTGCCTTGAATTGAAAACTCTCGTTTCTGCGTACCGTTTCCGGTCGGGAAGAGGTCGGTATGGCGCTTGCCTGCAGGTTCACAAGTGGTTCTTGCTGAGCCAGCCCTTCATTGCTGAAACAAAGCGGGGGAGTGACTGGCCAGTCGGTGTAGAAAGAGAATTGCGGATCATCACAACTGACTTCATAACTGAAGCACAGCACATGGCTTCCTGCGTCGCGGGCCAGTACGGCATCGCGTGTGTCGTTGGCACGGGTGTCCGCTGCCATACCAGTGGATGAAGTGTGGTCATCTGATTCTCGCCACATTTCCATGCCCTTATCAACCGGACGTAATACCAGGCTATATTGTTTTTCCAGTTCGGCACATTGCGGTGTCGGTGTAAAACGCCAATTTGCGCCTGGTGTGCCAGCAAAGAAATCATGCTCAATGGCAACAGAGAAAAGGGGAAGGAAGCGTGCCATGAGTCACCTAGCCCACAAGCTGATTTCGGGTATCGACAATGACAGGTACCTGTCCTGTGACTGCTGCTGCATCCATGCTGATCATGCGTACTTTATAGAACACCGAGGGCAGATAACGCCCACCGAGCAGGCTCCAGAGATTATTCAAATCAGGGATCTTCAGGTTTTCGATATCCAGTATCAGTTTTTCTATCCTGGTATCCAGTCCCGGGCTGTTATGTTGGTCGAAGACGGCATGCTGCTGGAAAAAACTGACTGCGTTGGAAATTGTTTTTAGTGCTTCAGCGTAATTGCCGCCACCAAAATTGGCCGCCATCATCAAGTACAGGTTCAGATAAAGCGGGGTGCTGTGAACCAGCAGTCGTTCATCATTGCTACGCTGAGGCAAACCCGTGCGGTAGGGCAGGGTATCTTTTTCAATGTTAACCAGCATCAACACCAGCTTGTTGCTGGCATGCGGGGCGACACTGCCGTCAAGTTCAACCAGATTGGATACCACTACAAGGTCTTCAACCGAGTGATAATTATTTCTGAAATGCTGATTTAACTGCGCTGCCAAATGACTGATTGCTGCATTGATCATTGCTTAATCCTGCGTCACAAACCTTTTTGTTCAGCCGCTCGACCTGAGACGGATGCCACGGAAATACCAGATTTTTATTGTAAAAATATATTACAAATAATACATACGAGAGTAACATGTTACTTAATTTTCGCACAACAGTTAATTATTCGTTTTTTAATTTCTGATGTGGCAATTTTGCCTCATGACATCTCGTGGTCTTTTTGGGCTGAGCCGTGTGGGAATGGGCGGGGCGGAGAGCTGCAAATGATCAGCTTTCCTGATCGTTTTGATGGTCTGTTCAAGTCAGGAAAGTGTTATTTCTTTTGGGAAATAAATTGGCAGTAAATGCCTGCGTGCATGGACTACTCAGAAATCTGCAAATCCTCAAGCGAGGGGTGGCTTCTGGTTTATTTGCGCATCAATATAGTGAAGTCATCCGGCAGATAACCGCTGATCAGTTCAGCATGTGGGTCCAGTTTGTGGCAATACGTCAGTACTTCATCTTTGCGATAGCCGCATAGCATTTCATCTTGCCCAAATACTTCCGCATCCAGTAAATTAAATGCCACACCCTTGCTGGCATTTTTCCACATCTGCGAAATGATCTGCCAGGGATGCAGCACGTTTTCTGAGCGGTAATTCAAGCTGCCTGAGGCGATGATGATATCGACTTCGGGCAGGCCCGTGGTCAGAAAGTCGGATTGGAAAAATTGCGTGTTGGGAAGATGTCCCAGGCGTTCCTGGGCTGCGTCGACGAATTCTTTCAGGAAGTCTACGCCTAGATAAATGACATCATTAAAACGTTCATCCAGAAATGGTTTCAAATCACCATAGCCGCAACCCAGGTCCAGAATGGAACAGCCTGAAAAATCACCCCAGGTGCATAATGTCTCGAAACGTTGGGTCTGACTTTCGGGTCCGCGAAAGCCCAGTGCCTGTAAGGTGCTGCCACCCAGACGATGTCGGTGAAAGGCCTGTACGCTTGCTTTTTCCAAAAGTTTCATTGCTCAGCACCAGCAGTTGAAAAGTGACACTGATTTTAATCCAGAAGCAGTGGCCACAACATGCTTAAAGCTATTGTTTAATAAATAAAAAAGCGAAGACCCCGGTATTCGCGGAACCTTCGCCAGCAAGTCGGGCAAGCATCAGTTGGATGACATTCAGGGCAGGGCTGCCATGGATGGACATCTATGCGGCAATTTTATGTTCAGCCCAATGATAGGCCATTGCTGCACTGGGTATGCCGACTGAATTGGTATTTTCCGAAGACATGGTGATATGCCGCAAATATTCGCCGGCAGCCTGTCTTTGGCGTAACTCATCTGCAAATTTCAGGGCGGCAACCATGTCGCTTGATTGAAATTCCTTGCATTGAGACATTTTTATTTGGTTATGGATTTCTATCCAGAATACAGCAAACATGTTGACCTCCCTTCATTAAGATAAAAAGCAATAGAAGCAGGAATGGAATACCCCTGGACTCCTGAATATACTGACTTGTCATGCCACACTTGCCTGACCGCCAGCCCCGGCATTAAATTCCGGGGAATAAATGATACTGTTGATGAAGATGTTTCCGTGATCAATTGCCTGCCAACCACGACCGCTTGCGCGGGTTTCACTGCTGAGTCTGTCAAAACATAGGTGACAGACGGTAAAACAAAAAAGCCCGAAGCTTTTGAGGGCATCCGGGCTTTTCAGCTTGGGGTAAAAGGGAGCTGGTTTTAGCTTGCTCCCGCTACCTGAAGGTTTTCCCTTCGGATGCGGCTATATAGTGTTGAATACGCTTTAAAACTGGCTGACTGTGACTGCTCGCTATGAATGTGTTTGCTGCGGCGGTTAATATTGTCAATGCTGTTACCAGTGAGCGTATTCAGATTCGTATTCAAAATATTAATAATCACCGCGGCAGTATCTGCCACGCCTGCATTGATCGTTAGTGCTACCGGCAAGGCGCACGCTGACACTGAGCCCTGCGCTGTTGGGCGCATGCTTTGTTTCAGTTGTGAGAGCCAGGTAGTCTTCACTATTAATCCTAAAAAATTAGCGGCTAAGTGCCGAAAATGCCTTGTATATCGAAACCGTTTATGCTTACTACATTTGATGATTTGATCTTGCCATAGCTAATAAAAAAAATCTAGCTTGTCCTGATGAAATAGTGGTTTTCAATGTTGTATTTATGCGGCATCCGCAAAAAGCATGCAAGTCCTGTATCATCGCAGCCGTCGAAGTGAGGTTCGATCATGCCCAATATCTATAGTGAAATACCGGATTCATCCGCACCGCAACAGCGTGTCAAGGCCGAAATGCGCATTCGCGAATTGATGGCGGAAAACAAGATCCGCTCGGTGTCTGCCCTGCATCGCCTGCTGATAGCCAAACGGGTGACCGTTTCGCATTCACAGTTGTTGCGCATCGTCGATAACAAGGCAGAACACTGGAAGGTTGAATTCATAGAAGCATTTGCCGAACTGTTTAACTGTTCGGTGCAGCAACTGTTCAAGTTTGAACTGGTAAAACAAGGTGAACCCAATATGAGTGCCCCGTCTGCCGATGGCACAAACCAAGTATCAGTCGATTGAACCCGTCAGGCGATCAAAGCTTAGAAGCTGTTTACGATCTTATAGCCGTGAGGCTGCCAGTTTGGCTAATCCCAGCAATTGCTCGTCGTTCAGATTGGCTTTACCTGCTTTATCCCATCCCATGGATTGTATCCAGACTGCCTTGCCACTCTTTTTAAACACCACGTAGGGTATGGCTGAGCCAGGTTTGGTCTGAAATGCATCGGAACCCAGTCCGCTGACGCTGGTGCCCAACTTGCCATATTGCTTGTTCCAGAAATCAAACATCGAAGCGTCTTGTATCATCACAATGGCGACCAGCTTTTTCTCGGCATTGGCAAAGTTCAGGTCGCCACCAGCCCCCTTGGCCGGATCTTTGGGAACCGATTGCACGCCGCTTAAGCCTGTCGTTTTTTCTATATCTGCTACGCTCAGCAGGTCGCTTGCCAGGGCGGAGCAGCTTAGTGCCGCCAGCAACAGGGCAGTGAAAAGTGATTTCAGACGCATGAGATTTCCTTTCAAGGGTAGATGTGATACCTGTTACTCTGGCTGTCTTGTCAGCAAGTACATTCTATATCCTGACATGAATTATGAACACCACTGAATCGCATAGTCAATTCATGAAGCCGTCATAAAAAAAGTGTATAGTACTTATAGCTGCTGTACATGCAACCGATATGCATGACGGCAGTGAGGTGGGCCTTGTTCGTGTTCAAACGAACAAGCCACCGTCCGGATACATGCGACGTGGAAGCATTTGGGCCTGTTTAATGATTTTATGATTAACAGACCCAACTGCTTTCACGTTTTTATTTGTGCAGGGCTGGTGCCCGTCCATTCCCTGAAAGCATGACTGAAAGTGCTTTGTTTCTGATAACGCGCCTGTCAGACTGATCTGTCAGCCTGAATTGCATTGGGGCGATGGCTACTGGAATGCCGGACAGGCAAATTACCCGCGACTTTAGAACAGGCATCGCGCTTAGCCTGGTGCTCCGATTCCTGCTTCGCTGACGGCATAGGCATATACAATACATACTAGGACTTACGCAAAATTGTCCCAGCAAGGCGCCAGCGACGAAGACATTACTTTAGTACGGCAAGGAGCTGCAACGCAGCTGGGGCGGTTTTGCGTAAGTCCTACAAAAATATTGCTGACATCAACACAGGATATCAATGTCCGGACAAACAATTTTGGCTATAGACAATGGCACCCAGAGCGTCAGGGCCATCCTGTTTGATGTGCGTGGCAATATTATTGCCAAATCGCAGGTGCCGTTGAATGCGTATTTTTCGGCACACCCAGGCTGGGCCGAACATCACCCTGAAGATTATTGGCAGGCAGTTTGCACTGCCTGCCAACGCCTGTGGCAAATGCCGGATGTCACACCAGCCAGTGTGCTTGGGGTTGCCGTAACCACACAGCGTGGAACGGTTATTAATCTGGACAAGCAGGGCCAGCCCTTGCGTCCGGCGATTACCTGGCTGGACCAAAGACATACCGATGTGGTGCCGGCTGTCAATCCCCTGTGGCTAACAGCCTTTAAAATTGCCGGGGTTGCCAGTACCATCAATTTCTTCCGGGGCGAGGCCGAGGCCAACTGGATCAAGGCCCATCAGCCAGACATCTGGGACAAGACCGATAAATACCTGATGCTGTCAGGTTATTTGAATCATCGCCTGTGCGGTAATTTTATCGATTCGGCAGGCTCGCAAGTCGGTTATATTCCCTTTGACTATAAAGCCCTGAAATGGGCTGGCAAGCGAGACTGGAAATGGCAGGCACTAGCCGTCAAGCCTGAAACTTTGCCTGAACTGGTCGCCCCCGGCACTGTCATGGGCCATATCACCGAAGCCGCCGCTATTGCAACGGGCATACTGGCAGGCACGCCTTTACTGGCAGCCGCGGCCGACAAGGCTTGCGAAGTCATTGGCGCCGGGTGCCAGCAGCCGAATATTGGTTGCCTTAGTTATGGCACCACTGCCACCATCAATACCACCAGTAAAAAATACCTGGAAGTCACACCTTTTATACCGCCTTACCCGGCAGCGATTCCTGACTTTTACAGCACTGAAGTACAGATTTTTCGTGGCTACTGGATGGTCAACTGGTTCAAGGAACAATTTGGCCATCACGAGCAATTGCAGGCGACAGCGCAGGGCGTAACACCTGAAGCCCTGTTTGATGAACTGGTGAATGCCGTACCACCCGGTTCCATGGGTTTGATGCTGCAACCTTATTGGTCGCCCGGCATCAAGATACCAGGGGCAGAAGCCAAGGGCGCTATCATCGGCTTTGGTGATGTGCACACCCGGGCCCATATGTATCGCGCCATACTGGAAGGGCTGGCTTACGCTTTGCGCGAAGGGAAGGAGAGCATAGAAAAACGTAGCGGTGTCGCCATTACCGAATTGCGCATTTCTGGCGGCGGTTCGCAAAGTGATGCCGCCATGCAGCTCACGGCGGATATTTTTGGCTTGCCGACCTCACGTCCGCATATCTATGAAACCTCGGGTCTGGGGGCGGCAATTGATGCCGCAGTCGGTCTGGGTCTGTATCCCAATTTTGATGTCGCCATCAAGGAAATGACACGCATAGGCAAAACCTTCGAACCGATTGCGCATCACCATCATATCTACAATGAGCTCTACCATCGGGTGTACCAGAAGATGTATGCCCGTCTGCAGCCCCTGTATAAAGAGATACAGCAAATTACCGGTTATCCGAAAATGCATTGATGCCTGCATGTGCATGTGCATGCGCAGGTCTGGCCTGTTATCATCATTGGCATGACGACGATCGTACTCTTGCCTGGCATGGATGGTACCGGCACACTTTACGCACCTCTGTACAAGGCGCTGAATGGCAGGTGTCGATTGATTGTTGTCACTTATCCGGTTGATCAGGCGCTTGATTATGCGACGCTGGAAACCGTGGCACGTACTTATCTGCCGGAGGATGAGGATTATATGTTGCTTGGAGAATCGTTTTCCGGCCCGATTGCCATCTCTATCGCGGCCAGCCAACCGCCCGGGCTTCGTACGTTAATACTGTGTGCAAGTTTTGCCCGCAATCCCCGTCCTTCTCTTGCAGGTTTCCGGCATCTGCTTCCCTGTTTGCCTGTACGAATGGCTCCTCTGGCCCTGTTAAGTTATTTGTTGTTAGGAAAATTCTCAACGGCAGAATGGCGCCAATTGCTGACCAGTGCTCTCGCGGGCGTTTCATCTGATATATTGAAGGCCAGAATGCGCAGTGTCTTGCTGGCCGATGTGAGAGGGAAACTGAGCGATATCAAAGTACCGGTACTATATTTGCGTGCCACACAAGATCGCCTGGTGCCTGCATCGGCTCATAAAGATATACAAAAATGCCTGCCGTCCACAGAATTGTACGAGTTTGACGCACCGCATTTTCTTTTGCAGGTCAGAGCAAAAGAGGTGGCTGATTTTATCGCCGCATATCGCAGGCATTGACATGTTACCTGCCTTGCTGCCTTACATCATTTATTCCAGTAACACAGATCCATCCGGTCCCCATTTGACTTTGGTAATGCCGGGATCAGTTTCTTCCAGTCGCTTCATTTCTTCTTCTTGCGGCGTGATCACGCCACGCTGTACACGTAATTCATCGGCCAGGCGGTGCTCTTCCACTATTTGCTGGCGGCGTGCTGCTGCCAGTTTGACGGTGTCTATCAGTTCGTCCTGATTCCAGGGTTTGGCGATGTAACGAAAAACCTCGGCGTCGTTGATAGCACCCAGTATGGTTTTGAATTCGGCAGATGCACTCAACATCATGCGTATGGCATCCGGTTGCATTTCTTTGGCTACCGACAGAAATTGTATGCCATTCATGGCGGGCATATGGTAGTCCGAGATAATAAAGTCATAGGCCGTGTGCCGTATGTGTTCCAGTGCTTCAGAAGGGGAATTGAACAGGTCTATGGTCATTTCCATCTCTTTGGAGATACTTTTCAGGCTTCTTTGCAATGCCAGTAACACATTCTGTTCATCATCCAATAATAAGATCCTAGGCATTATTTTCTCCTGTTACTGTAAACCCGTATCATTAATTTAGCACTTCCGGGATGGTCGAACAATCTCAACTTATCGATGACATGCTGATCAAGCACGTATTCAGCGGGTAACAGTAGCATGCCGTCCTTGGAAACTACGTCCGCGGAAAGAATCATGCCGATCTGCAGTTGCGGCACGCTGACTTCTTTATCATCAATATCGTCGCCCTGATTCGTGACGATTTGTTTGAATGCCTTAACAACTTTTTCATCATAGCGATTACCAGCACCGCGAATAATCAGGGCCTGGGCATCATCCATGTGTACGCGTCGCGGCACCAGGCTGCCATTCTGAAGATTGTCGTAATCACCGGCCAGCGCCAGGATGCGCGCGCCCAAGGGGATATTTTCCCCTTGCAGTCCATCTGGAAATCCCCGGCCATCAAAACGTTCATGCTGCGAGCGTATGATTTTTGCTGTGCCTTGCAAATCTTGCAATGGCATCAATAGCTGCTCGGCCCGTAAAGTGTGCTTATGGTATTGCCCTAACTGGTCACCATTCATCTGATTGACTGGGGTTTCCAGCAATTCGTCTGAAAAGCCTATCTTTCCTATGTCGGCCAATAATGCCGCGACAAAAATTTCCTGAATTTCGCGCGTGTCCATATTGAATTTTTTTGCTATTTTTCTGGACAAGTCGGCAACTCTTCTGGAATGCCCTACCAGTTTTCCGCCCCGCATTTCGACGACGCTGGAAAACACCTTGATGGATGTCAGGAAATTACTTTTTAATTTGTCATTTGCCAGTAATAGGGACTCATGCGCCTTTTTTAAATCGGCAGTGCGTTCATCTACCTTTATTTCGAGAGTGGCATTGAGTGACTTTAATTCTTCATTCTGTCTTGCGGTTAATTCTTCCAGTCGTTTTTTTTCAAGTTCAAGCGCCTTGCGCTCCAATGCCTGCCGTACGACCAGTACGATGTCATTGTCGTTCCATGGCTTGGTAATGTAGCGATAAATTTCCCCCCGGTTGATGGCATCGATCGTCGATTGCATGTCTGCGTAACCGGTCAGCAGCAAGCGTATGGTATTTGGCCAGCGGGCTCTGACATGGGTTAAAAATACGGCGCCGTCCATGACTGGCATGCGCATATCGGATATCACCAGGTCAACAGTTTCTTTTTCCAGTATATCCAGGCCTTCCTGACCACCGTTGGCAATCAGTATTTTGTATGAGTGGGGTCTGAACAGTCTGCGCAGGGCAGAAAGAATATTCGGCTCGTCGTCTACGAAAAGCAGTACCGATGGGTTCTCGGGTGCAATCTCGCCGCTCATGTTTGCGCACCTTCATCGTTAGGAGAATCGTCTACATGTCGGACAGGCAGGCTGATAAGAAAGCTGGTACCTTTGCCGATTTCGCTGCTGACGCTAATATTGCCCGCATGCTTCTGGATGATGCCATAAGAGAGCGATAGCCCCAATCCTGTGCCTTTACCTATAGGCTTGGTGGTAAAGAAGGGGTCAAAAATACGATTGAGATTTTCTTTGGGGATACCACTGCCATTGTCCGTCACTTCTATCGTGACCCGCTCAAGTTCGTCATCACGACTGGTGCGAATGGTGATTTTCCCTCTTTCTTCTCCTATGGCGTGCGATGCATTTACCACCAGATTCATGATGACCTGATTGATTTGCGAAGCCAGGCATTCGATATCGGGTATGTCACCATATTCCTTGATGACGTCTGCCTTGTATTTGATCTCGTTGTTGACAATGTTCAATGTGGAATCTATACCCTGATGAAGATTGGCCCATTGCCATTCTTGTTGCGAATCTACTCTTGAAAAATCCTTTAAATCCTGAACAATCTTGCGTACACGCTCTATACCTTCCCTTGACTGTTGCACCAGCTCGGGTATGTCTTCCTTCAGGAAGGGTAATTCCTTTTCTTCTTTTATAGTGGCCAATTCACTTCGTATCCTGGCGTCGGTAATATGTGATTCGGCAGCTTCATATGTCTGGATAATGCAGAACAGGTCCTTGATATAGTTTTCCAATGTGGCGAAATTTGAAAAAATGTAACCAATGGGGTTATTGATTTCATGCGCGACACCAGCCGCAAGCTGACCTATGGAAGCCAATTTTTCAGCTTGCAACAGTTGTTCCTGCGCCATGGATAGCCTGGCATTAAGTTCGGTCAATTCTGTATTGCGGCGTACCAGTTCATTTTCTACGGCTTCTCTTTGCTTGATATCTGCTTCCAGTTTGTTATTGATATCCGCAAGTTGCAAGGTGCGTTTTTTCACCAGGTTCTCCAGATTGCTATGGGCCTGACGCAAAGCGTTTTCGGCGTCGCAACGTTCAGTGATGTCTTCCAGGGTTTCTATGGCACCTACAATTTTTCCTTCCTGATTGTAGAGTGGCGCAGCTGTAAAATGCAGCCACAGACCGTGTTCATGCAAGTCGGGGAAAAAGTCAATGGCTTCGTAGGCACCGGGTATAAGCTGTGAAGAAGAAAATTTATTCTTGTAAAATTTTTGTATGTAAATATCATCACCAGATAAAACCAGATCCGCCAGGACAGGCCGGTTGTCGCGGTAAAAAGCTTTCCATTGATTGCGCGTAGATATCATACTGGCGGCAGAGTAGCCAAGGACATATTCACAGGCTTTGTTCCAGTGGGTAATGACATGATGCGAATCAATCACAAAAGTCGGGACCGGGCTGCTGTCAAGGAATTGCGCCAATTCTATGCCCATGGTGTTCAGGGCAAATGTATCTATCTTTTGCTTCTCCGCCAAAACATTGGCTAACTGTCCAAGGCCAGTTTTTTCTTGTGTTGACACAGAAGGGGGACTGATTTTTTCTGACACGGGAGATTCTTTGCTCATTCTTTTTCACCTGGTCTTTGTTTCGTCCGGCAAGATACGTTTTGATGGTGGGATACCTGATGTCCTTTCCTTGCCCCGATCAATGGTGCATCCTGTCGTCTATCAGCATGACAATTTTTCCGCTAGGCTTATTCGGTTCACCCATATTCTTCCACTGCGCGTTAAATGGCTTTTGGTAGACATGTACTGGGAACCACATACCTTCAGAATGTTCTTTAATCCCAGTACCTACATCTGGAATCAGGTGTTCAATCTGGCATCCCAATTCGATCCTGGATTGTGGAATGACCTGTTCTGCGGAGCTATTGATGAACACCACCATGTCTTCGTCATCGACAGCGATAATGGGTAACGGAACATATTGCAGCACTTCGCGCACTATGCTTAAACTCAACTGTCCCAGGGTGATTTGTTTTTGTTTTTGTTTGACTAATTCTGCCAGTTGACGGTTTGCAGTGACCAGTTCCTGATTTTTTGTTTGTATTTGCAGGTTCAGGCTACGGTTTTCATCTTCCATTTCTTTGTAATGAAAGGCTTCACGGATATTGGCGCGTATTTGTTCATCGTCCCAGGGCTTGGTCAGAAACTTGTAGATTGCGCCTTCATTAATGGCATCGGTGATGTATTGCAGTTCGGTGTAGCCGGACAAAACAATACGTATGGTATCCGGGTACAGTTTTTTTGCATTCCGCAAAAATTCCACGCCAGTCATGGATGGCATGCGTTGATCAGAAATGATGACATCAACGCTATTTTTTTCAAGAATACTCAAACCCTCATGCCCGCCACCAGCGGTAAGTATTTGGTATCCGTCACGACGTAACAGGCGTTTCAGTGCATTTAATATATTGGGCTCGTCGTCGACCAGCAGCAAGGTACGGTCCGGTTTCCCCATGCGTAATAAATGTTTGTCCAGTACCAGGCTCTCTTGTAAAAATTCCGTCATCTGTTTGATCGACAGAGGAACGGAAAAGAAATAACCTTGTATTTCATCACACATATTGTCGCTCAGGAATTTGCATTGCGCTTCTGTTTCCACACCTTCAGCGATGACTTTCATTCCCATGCTATGGGCCATGGAAATGATGGCTTTGGAAATCGAGACATCGTCTGAGTTGTGTGGCAGTTCATGGACAAAAGATTGATCGATTTTGACATAATCGAATGGAAAATGTTTCAGATAACTGAGCGCAGAATAGCCTGTACCAAAGTCGTCAAGAGACAGCTTGTAGCCTTGTTCCTTGAAATCCTTGAAGAGCTGATCTATGTCAGTATTGCGATGCATGAGTATATTTTCAGTAATTTCCAAAGATATCTGATCTGCCGTCACCTGCATACTTTTCAGGATTTCGGACAGGCGCATACTGAACCCAGCATCCTGCAACTGTTTCGGGGATACATTGATTGCCACACACGGTGCATCAAGTTTCGCATTTACCCAGCTTCTGATATCCGTGCAAGCCTGTCTGATCACCCACTCACCCAATTGGATAATAAGATCAGATTGTTCAGCTACTCGTATGAACGCTGAAGGAGGGATGGCACCGCAAGTGGCATGATTCCAGCGCAATAAGGCTTCCACCCCGACTAGTAAGCCGGTTTGTAAATCTGCCTTGGGCTGGTAATGCAACTCCAATTCATTGGCACTGATTGCCAGTTGAAGTTCTTTCGCCATATCAATTTGCTTGTGCGTTACCATATCCATTTGATTTGATCTCACATTATGCTGACCATGCAAAGTACTGTTACGACAGACATGGACGCTGATTACTGTGTCGTTGTATCTTCCTGACGCAAGGGGAGCCAGACAGTGAAGCAAGTACCTTTTCCGAGCACGCTGCTGACATCAATCCTGCCACCGTGCTTTTTGATGATGCCGTAAGAAAGGGAAAGACCGAGGCCGGTTCCACTGCCTACGGGTTTGGTGGTGAAAAAAGGTTCAAAGATGCGATTCAGGTTTTCAGGGGGAATGCCGCCACCGGTATCCAGCACTTTTATCCAGACCATATCCTTGTCACAGCCCGTGCTGACTTTGATGACGCCGTTTTCCTTGATCGCATGGGACGCATTCACCAGCAAATTCATGATGACTTGGTTGACCTGCGAAATGATGCATTTCACCAGTGGCAACTGACCATATTCCTTGACTACATTGGCCTTGTACTTGATTTCGTTTTTGACGATATTCAAAGTACTGTCTATGCCGTGATGAATGTCTGCTTCTTGCCAGTCCGTTTCACCCACATGCGAAAAATCTTTAAGTGATTGAACGATGTCCTTGACGCGCTTGAGCCCATCCATGGATTCCCGCACGAGGTCTTGTATATCCTCCTTTAAAAATTGGAGATCAGCTTTTTCCCTGATCTCATTCATTTTGCCGCTCGCCTGGCTTGCAGCCAGCGCTTGCGGGATCAGGCCTTCATAATCATTGATGACTTCAAACAACTTGTCTACGTAATTTTGCAGGCTGCCAATATTGGAATTGATAAAGCCTATGGGGTTATTGATTTCATGCGCAATGCCGGCGGCCAATTGACCAACCGAAGCCATTTTTTCGGATTGCAGTAACTGTTCATGGGCTTCTTGCAATTTCTTGATCAAAAGCTGTTGCTCTTCCCCCTTTTTGGACAGGGTTTCTTCCATTTCCTTGCGTTTGGTAATGTCCGTCAACGAGCCGATCACTTCTACAGGATTGCCGTCCTGGTCGCGAATCAGCCTCAGCATGTCGTGCATCCACACATAGTGACCGGCACGGCTCATGAAGCGGTATTCGTAAGTACGCTCTCCTTCAGTGAATAATTTGGCGATACTGGAGAAAATCTGGGGCACATCGTCAGGATGAATATGGTCGAACCAGAAATTCGGGTCGGCGACCATTTCTTCTGGCTGATAGCCCAGCACGTGGAGCGCGTTATTACTGACGAAAGTCATTTTGAAGTCGCCAGTGGGTACGCTGCTATAAATAATGGCAGGAGTATTGTCTATCAGGTATTGCAGCCTGGTCTCAGTGGACAGGCTTTTGCTTGTGTCAGCTACGGCGGCAGTCGCAGCGGCCGGCGGGAGTATGCTGAACTCATCAAATTGATTCATGATCACCGGGACAGGAAAATTGACAACAAGATTGTTTTTTTTTAAATTCCCTTACGTGTACATATTAGAACAATAAATAGGCAAATGGCTATATATTTGTTTCCTTTATGATATTTATTCCACATCAAGGCCATGCCAGATTTTTAGCCAGATTCCCTTGACCCCGGCATTCAAACGGATGATTGATACCTTATGAGTTTGAATTAAGCCAATAAAATCAAATATCTGGCGAAAAACTGGCGACTTTTATTGAAAAGCTTTCAACCAGCACGAAGACTTTCGTCTTATTTCGAGTGGAAATAAATTTGATAACAATGATTAAAAATGGAGCAATTTCATATGGTCGTTGTTTTCCGCACAATTTGAGAGCATGAATGCACTAAAAAGTGGAGCTTGTGGCCAAAAAAATTGCAGGGAAACAATTCTCACCAATTTGGTTAGTTTTTGTATGCCGCCAACATAGGTTATATCGGTGTGCGGCGCTCAATCGCGGTGGTGCAGTGCGTCATTACCCAACTTGCCCAACTTGTCCATACACCAGGCTTGCTTGTGTGATGACTTCGCCATGACCTTGCAGTGACTCCTTGCATTGCATCTCAACATGGCATCTCAAATCACCTTGTTCGCGTCAGGTAAACGTCAGCCGTTTGAGCGTTTGCATCTGACTTAAATCATGTTACTGAGTGGTCTGGTTCCAGCCAGCAGTTGGCACGTTATCTGCTATCTGTAGTGGGAAGCTTGCAGTTTTTTGTTCCATGACCTCACCACTACCAGGAGAAAACATGTCACGTCGTACTGTTTTGAAAGCAACTGCACTTGCCGCAATGACTTTGGCCGCTTCCGGCTGGATCTCGCAGGCACAGGCCGCCGATACCATCAAGGTCGGCATTCTGCATTCCCTGTCTGGCACTATGGCAATCTCGGAGACATCGCTGAAAGATGTGGCCCTGATGACGATCGATGAAATCAATGCCAAGGGTGGTGTCATGGGCAAAAAGCTGGAAGCGGTGATCGTTGATCCGGCATCCAACTGGCCACTGTTTGCCGAAAAAGCCCGTCAACTGGTATCGCAAGACAAAGTATCTGTCGTGTTTGGTTGCTGGACATCGGTATCGCGTAAATCGGTACTGCCAGTCTTCAAGGAACTCAATAGCCTGTTGTTTTACCCGGTTCAGTACGAAGGTGAAGAACTGGAGAAAAACGTTTTCTACACAGGTGCAGCACCGAATCAGCAAGCCATTCCTGCGACTGAATACCTGATGTCGAAAGAGGGTGGTGGTGCCAAGCGTTTTGTTTTGCTGGGTACTGATTATGTGTATCCACGTACGACCAACAAAATCCTGCGCGCCTTCTTGCATAGCAAGGGCGTCAAGGATACTGATATCGATGAAGTCTATACGCCATTCGGTCATTCTGATTATCAGACCATCGTTGCGAATATCAAGAAATTTGCTGCAGGCGGTAAAACTGCGGTCATTTCCACCATTAATGGTGATTCCAACGTACCGTTCTATAAAGAACTCGGCAATGCCGGTCTGAAGGCAACCGACGTGCCGGTTGTTGCATTCTCAGTCGGTGAAGAAGAATTGCGCGGTGTGGATGCCAAACCACTGGTCGGCCATCTGGCAGCCTGGAATTACTTCCAGTCCGTGAAGAACCCGGTAAACACCGAATTCATCAAGAAATGGAAAGACTATGCTGCCGCCAAAAAACTGCCGAATGCAGCCACCGTCGTCACCAACGATCCTATGGAAGCGACTTATGTTGGTATCTATATGTGGAAACAGGCAGTTGAAAAAGCCAAGTCCACCGACACCGACAAGGTCATCGCCGCCATGGGCGGACAAACTTTCAAGGCGCCATCCGGTTTTGAATTGACGATGGACAAAACCAATCACCACTTGCACAAGCCAGTCATGATAGGCGAGATCAAGGCTGATGGTCAGTTCAGCGTGGTCTACAAAACCAAGGCACCGATTCGTGCCCAACCATGGAGCCCGTATATTCCAGGCAATGAAGGCAAGCAAAAACTGTAATTGAAGGAATGACGCAGGCACTCGGGGTTGTCATGTGGCCAGCTTAATAGCTGGCTTGCATGGCTGTTGCCTTGAGTGCCGTTCCTGAATTTTTCCATCCTTGACCTGGTTGCCTATGACATTTCGTAAAATCTGCGCGAGCATCGTCCTGCTCGTGTTCAGCCTGAGTGCGCACGCAGCTATCGATGGCAAGCTCTTGTTGGCACTGTCTGGTGATGATCCCGATGCCCGCATTGCTGCCGTCAATACCGTCGCAGCCATGGGCAATGAAGAAGCAGCAGCAGTATTGACCGCTCTCAAAAATGAACAATTATTCGTCAAGGATGTTGCTGTCTACCTGGTCGACGGTGAACAGGCCAAAGACCTTGCCAGTGGAAAAATGCAGAAATTGCCGGACGATGCCGAGGCAATCACCATCAACAACCGCTTGCGTGCCGCACTTGACAGTGCACTGTCAGGCTTGAAGCTGTTTTCACCTGATAAAAATACCCGTCTGATTGCCGCTACCGCACTGGAGAAAGAAGCAACGCCAGAACAGTTGCCCTTGCTGAACAAAGCCTATCTGAAAGAAAACGATAGCGAAATCAAATCCCGCCTGCAAATGTTGATTGCAACTGCCAATTTGCAGGCCAGTGACCCGGTAGTGCGCAAGGCTGCAGTCAAGGCCTTGCTGGATAGCCCGAACCCGAATTTAAAGCCTGTGCTGCAAAAAATGCTGGCACAAAATCCCGATGGCACTTACAACGAAGCCGATGCCAGCATACGACTAGAGGCGGCCAATACCTTGAATGCCATCGATGGTCGTCTGGCACGCATGGAATTTATCGGTAACCTGTTTTACGGCGTTTCGCTGGGCAGTGTGCTACTGCTGGCGGCATTGGGCCTGGCGATCACCTTTGGATTGATGGGCATCATCAACATGGCGCATGGCGAACTGCTGATGATAGGTGCGTACACCACCTATGCCTGCCAGATGTTGTTCCGCAAATTCATGCCCGGTGCACTGGATGCCTATTTATTGCTGGCCTTGCCAGCGGCTTTCCTGGTGTCTGCCGCAGTCGGTATTTTGCTGGAGAGAACCGTCATACGCTGGTTGTACGGTCGTCCATTGGAAACCTTATTATGCACCTGGGGCATTAGCCTGATATTGATGCAAGCTGTGCGTTCCATATTTGGTGCGCAAAATGTCGAGGTCGCCAATCCAACCTGGATGTCGGGCGGTATCACCGTATTGGGTTCGCTGGTGCTGTCGTATAACCGCATCATCATTATTTTCTTTGCCCTGTTGGTGGTATTTGCAGTCTGGTTATTGTTGAATAAAACCCGGCTCGGCCTGTTCGTGCGTGCCGTCACGCAAAACCGCCGCATGGCAGATTGCGTCGGCGTGGCAACTGGCAAGATAGACATGCTGACTTTTGGCCTGGGATCAGGTATTGCAGGCCTGGGTGGCGTAGCCCTGTCGCAATTAGGCAATGTCGGCCCAGACCTGGGGCAAAACTATATTGTTGATTCTTTCATGGTAGTCGTGCTGGGCGGGGTAGGGCAGTTGGCGGGTACCGTGATTGCCGCCTTTGGCCTGGGTGAAGTAAATAAATTCCTGGAACCAGTGGCCGGTGCTGTCATGGCCAAGATCGTCATTCTGGTGTTCATCATCATTTTCATACAACGCAGACCGCAAGGCTTGTTTGCGCTCAAAGGCAGGAGTGTGGAATGATCTCAACTATGACTACAATCAAGGGTCTGTTTTCCAAACCTGCCTGGACTGGCATCCTTATTTGCGCAGTGATTGCGGTGTTGCTACCGATCTGTAACCTGAGTTTTCCTGCGGGCCATGCCTTGCATATTTCCAGCTATACCATTGCCCTGGTCGGCAAGTTCATGTGTTATGCCCTGGCAGCACTGGCGCTGGACCTGGTATGGGGGTATACCGGCATCCTGTCGTTGGGGCATGGCGTATTTTTTGCGCTGGGTGCGTATGCCCATGGCATGTACCTGATGCGGGCGATTGGTCGTGAAGGTGTCTACCAAAGCAATCTGCCTGACTTCATGGTCTTCCTGGACTGGAAAACCTACCCCTGGTATTGGTCCATGACCGACAATTTCTGGTATTGCATGGCGCTGGTGGTACTGGTGCCTGGCGTGCTGGCTTTTATCTTTGGTTTTTTTGCTTTCCGCTCCCGCATCAAGGGTGTGTATTTCTCCATCATCACTCAGGCGATGACGTTTGCTTTCATGCTGCTGTTCTTCCGTAATAACACCGGCTTTGGCGGGAATAACGGTTTCACTGACTTCAAACGTATTCTGGGTTTTACCATCACTGCACCTGGCACCAAGGCAGCCTTGTACCTGATCACCTTGCTGATTTTGCTGTCAGCGTTGCTCCTGTGCCGCTGGATAGTGACTTCCAAACTCGGGCGCGTGTTGCAGGCGGTGCGTGATTCAGAATCACGTCTGATGTTCATCGGTTACAACCCCTTGTGGTTCAAGCTGTTTGTGTGGACGCTGTCCGCCATACTTTGCGGTATTGCCGGTGCCTTGTATGTGCCGCAGGTGGGCATCATCAACCCATCTGAAATGTCGCCAGCCAATTCCATAGAAATGGTGATCTGGGCGGCAGTGGGTGGGCGTGGCACCTTGTTAGGCCCCATCATCGGTGCATTTACTGTCAATGGTTTGAAGAGCTGGTTTACTGCTGCTTTCCCTGATTTGTGGTTGTATGCCTTAGGTCTGTTGTTCATCCTGGTGACCTTGTTCATGCAACAAGGCGTCCTGGGATTGGCAGGTAAATTTAAAAAACTGCGGGAGCCTGCATGACTTATATGGCGAACGGCATGATGAGTGGCGTCTTGCGACCAGGGCAGCAATACGATAGTGCAACCGGCGATCAGGGCGTGTCCTATGGTCGCATCAAGCCAGAAGGGGTGGATACCACCCATGGCGCTATCCTGTACCTGGAGGATATCGTGGTTTCATTTGATGGTTTTAAGGCCATCAATAACCTGACCCTGGATATTTCAGTCGGTGAACTGCGTTGCATAATCGGCCCCAATGGTGCCGGTAAGACCACGATGATGGATGTCATTACCGGTAAAACCCGGCCCACATCCGGTACCGCATTCTTTGGCCAGACCATGGACCTGACACGCATGAGCGAGGTGGATATCGCTCATGCCGGCATAGGCCGCAAGTTCCAGCGCCCGACCGTGTTTGAGCAACACAGCGTGTTCGAAAATCTTGAGCTGGCCATGAAAATGGACAAACGCGTCAAGACTACCCTGTTTGCCCGCTTGAACAGCGAACAGAAAGACAAGATAGCGAGCATCCTGCAATTGATACGTCTTGATGGACAAGAGAAAAGACCGGCTGGCCTGCTGTCGCATGGCCAAAAGCAGTGGCTGGAAATCGGTATGCTATTGATACAGGAACCACAACTGATCTTGCTGGATGAGCCGGTGGCCGGCATGTCGGATGCAGAAACGGCTCGCACCGCCGAATTGCTGAATGAACTGCGCGGCAAGCATTCCATCATGGTAGTCGAACATGATATGGGCTTTGTCACCGAAATCGCCCAGCAGGGCAAGGTAACGGTATTACATGAAGGGGCTGTACTTGCAGAGGGCACCATGTCGCAGGTACAGGCAGATGAACGCGTCATTGAAGTCTATTTGGGACGCTAAGGAACATTGAACATGCTTGAAGTTAAACAATTGCATCAGCATTACGGTTCCAGCCACACCTTGCGCGGTATTTCATTATCTCTGAAAAAAGGAGAATGCATGGCTTTGCTGGGGCGTAATGGCGTCGGTAAAACCAGTTTGCTGAAATGCCTGATGGGGGTATTGCCTGTCACTGCAGGTAGCGTCACGTTTGAAGGCCGTGATATCAATAAACTGTCACCGCATGATAGAGCCAGGGCAGGGATTGCCTATGTGCCGCAAGGCCGTGAGATTTTTGCACGTCTGACCGTAGAAGAAAACCTGCTCATGGGCATGGCTAATCTGCCTGCACGCAAGGCAGGCAAAATCAAGGATGAGGTATATCAGCTTTTTCCCGTATTGAAAGAAATGCTGCACAGGCGCGGTGGCGATTTATCGGGTGGTCAACAACAACAACTTGCCATTGCCCGTGCCTTGCTGGCCGAACCCAAGTTGATTATCCTTGATGAACCTACCGAAGGTATACAGCCTTCCATCATCAAGGATATCGGTCGCGTGATCCGCCTGCTGCGCGAGCGCGGCGATATCGGTATCTTGTTGTGCGAGCAGTATTTTGATTTTGCCCGTGAACTGGCCGATCATTTTGTCGTGCTGTCGCGCGGTGAAGTGGTAGCCAGTGGTGGTCAGGAATTGATGGATAGTGATGACGTCAAACGGCATCTGGCGGTATAGTGCTGTCTTTACTTATTGCTAGCTAAACATGGATGTCTGTAGTCCGGCACTACCTTCAAGCACCACCAAATCACACTGGCAAGCCAGCCTGCAACTCGGCTTTAGCAGGGATGCGGACGTTACCCGCCTGACAGAGCGCAAACACAGCGGCCCCTTGCGCGTGCAAAAGCCACTGTATCCCGAAGGGGATGCAGTGTGTCATGCCATCATCATCCACCCGCCCGGCGGTGTAGTCGGCGGCGATCAGTTAACAATAGATGTCAAGCTGGCTGCTGATACCCATGCGCTGGTGACGACTCCGGGTGCGGCAAAATGGTATCGCAGCAACGGACACATATCAGCGCAGCATATCAAGCTAAAACTTGATGCCGGTGCACGGCTGGAATGGTTGCCACAAGAAACCATCTTTTTTGACGATGCCTGCGTCGATTTGCATCAGACCATCCACCTGGCCGCAGATGCCAGGCTGATGACGGCAGATATTTTCTGTTTTGGCCGTACGGCATCTGGTGAAACCTATAACAGCGGCAAGATCAGGCAGCATTGCAGCATTTACCGTGAAGATAAAATGATCTGGCATGAACAGGGCAGCCTGCAGGGTGGCAGTGCTGCCATGCAGAGCCCTTTGGGCTTGAACGGCAAATCGGTATCGGCGATGGTGCTGGCTTCCGGTGCCATGCTGTCTGGCGAACAATTGCAGGCTTTGCGTGAGCAAACAGCAGCCTTGTTGTCTGCACGTGAAGCGGACGCCCTGTGTGGCGTCACGCAAATGAAATCTGTCATTGTTGCCCGTTACCTGGGCAACTCCAGCGAAGTTGCCCGGCACTGGTTGCAACTGGTGTGGCGGCATTTACGCCCTGTTGTGATTGGGCGTGATGCTGTAATTCCGCGTATCTGGAATACCTGATTCGTAGAATTCATCCCGCTTCATGCAAGCCAGACCCACCAGGCTGGAACGAACTGCAATATCCAGTGGTGTGTGCGGTTCTTCCCCCAGGAAATCCAGCAATGCCTGGTTCGACAACTTGACAGGTGTACGCCACAAATAACGCATCTCCAGCATTTCTTTAAAAGTTTGCTGGAATGGCGCCAGCAGGTAAAACAAGGGCCATGGGAACCAGCTTGCCTTTAATGCCGGCTGGCCAGTGACACGACCTATGGCAGCGACCATCTGTTGGCCGTCATGGTCCCAATGGCCTTCCATGTGGAAGCGGGCAAAATTATCCAGTTCGTTTTCGCGGTCCAGCAGGCGCACCATGGTTTCTGCCACGTCCGGCAAGTAAGCCCATTGATGGCCGATACCAGCGCTGCCAGGGTAAGGGACTGCACTTACCGCTTTACCCGGCGTTACCAGTCCTTGTGAAAACCAGTTGTTGGCTGCCTTGGGACCAAAAAAATCACCGGATCTGACGATGAGGGATTTGACACCTTTGCTGGCGGCAAGGCGCAGACGGTGTTCCAGCTCTACCCGGATTTTTCCTTTTTTGCTAATCGGGAACTGTGAGGCGTTTTCTGCGATCAGCGGGAAGGCATCCGGGCCAAAGTTATACACGGTGCCTGGCAGCAGGATGCGTGCACCACTGGCTTTGGCAGCGGCGATGGTATTGTCCATCATCGGCAACACCAGTTTTTCCCAATCACGATATCCGGGTGGGTTGACTGCATGGACGATGATAGATTTCCCTGCTGCTGCACGCATGACATCTTCTTTCACCATGACGTCGCCAGTCAGCCAGATATGTGCTGCAGTTTTATCTTTCACTTGCCCGGGATGGCGATGCAGGGTCGTCACTTGCCAGCCGCGCTTCATCAACAGACGTGCCACTTCGCTGCCTATGCCGCCGGTTGCGCCCAGCACCAGGGCTTGTTTGTTGTTTTCGATCGTGTTTGATATTTGCAGATTCATTTTGATACTCCTTGTCGGTAAGTTGATGTAGTCATTGTGTATCTTTGTTTGGTTATATACAATTGCTTAAAATTGCATAGGTGATATACATTTTTGTATGGATGAGAAACATATCCACTGGGACTATTACCGTACTGCCCTGGCGGTACTGGAAGAAGGTTCATTGTCAGGCGCTGCCCGTGCCCTGGGTTTGACCCAGCCAACGGTAGGGCGGCATATCGAGGCGCTGGAACAGGCCTTGGGTACCAGCCTGTTCGTGCGTAACCAGTCCGGCCTGTCACCCACCATTGCCGCGCTGGCACTCAAGCCTTATGCAGAAAGCTTGCGGGCGATTGAAAGTGCCTTGCTGCGCAGCGTGTCGGCAGAGGCGAACGAGGTGCGTGGCACGGTGCGCATCACCGCATCAGAAGTCATGGGGGTGGAAATATTGCCTGCCATCCTGGCGGACTTGCGGCAAACTTGCCCAGAACTGAGCATGGAGTTACAAACATCCAACCTGACCCAGGATTTGCTCAAGCGTGATGCCGATATCGCCGTGCGTATGACCGAACCCTTGCAAGATGCATTGATCGCCCGCCGCGCGGGTACCATCAGTCTGGGTTTTTTTGCGCATGCCGGTTACCTCGTGCGTCATGGTGTGCCGGCTGACATGCAGGCGCTGAAAGGGCATAGTGTGATTGGCTTTGACCGCGAATTGCCGTATATAAGGGCCTTGCAAAAACGCTTCCCATTTATACGGCGCTCTGATTTTTCACTGAGGGCAGACAGCGATCTGGTGCAATTTGCAGCGATACGCAATGGCTATGGCATTGGTGTTTGCCAGCTTGGGCTGGCAAGTCGGGATCCACAGCTACAGCGGGTATTGGCAAAAGAATTTCAGATTGATATGCCGGTTTGGGTCGTCATGCATGAAGACCTGCGCTCAAGCCAGCGTTACAAGACCACGTTTGATCATCTGGTCATTGCCCTGCAAGCCTTGTTGGGCAACGCTTAGTTGCATATTTATTGCTTATCCATTGCTTCATTGGTCATGCCGTGATCAGGCTTTGATTAGCAGATCTGGATGTTGAATCGCCAATTCGCGCCAGGCATCAAAACCACCGGCAAATGGCCTGACATCCTGGAAACCCAGTTGCCTCAAGGTGTGTGCGGCATGTACTGCGGCGGCGTCCCCAGGGCAAGCGCAAATGGTGACGACCATTTCATGTTGTGGCCAGCCATTGGCCGCCAGGCCGACCTGTTTCATTTCGCTGACAGTGGCATGCGGGATGACGCCGGTTTCAGCAATCAGGGCAGGGCTGCGCAAGTCAATAATGCGTGGCATGCTGTTTCTTTTGATGGTGTCAGCCAACTCTGCCGGACTGAAATGCGGAATCGATGCCAGTTTTTCAAAGCGTTTTTTCTGCCAGAATTTCCAGGCCAGCCAGCACAGCAGCAAGCCCACAAAGACAGCGATAATGCGTATGCCATGCATGGACAAAAATGCCAGAGCGATACCGATTTGCGCTTGCAAGGCAAAGCCCGCCAGCAAAGCCACGCCGGCCCATAGAGCCGCACCAATGGCAGATGCCAGCATGAACGACGCGCGTGGCATGCCCAACGCCCCGGCTACCGGCGGTGCCACAGTAGAGAAACCAGGAATAAACTTGCCAACCACCAGCGACCATACACCCCAGCGCATAAAACGGGCTTCTGTCTGGTTCACGCATGAACCAGGATTAATCGACATCTTGCACAAGAATTTCAAGACTTTGTAACCAAAGCTTTTACCGGCCTGATACCAAACCAGATCTGCAATCAGTGACGCGGCGACGGCAGCCAGCAGCAACACGGCCAGTTGTCCCATTCCTGTTGCCTGACTGGCATTCAGCATCATGGTTGGTACAGCCGGCACGGGCAGGCCCAACTGTTGCAGCAAGACGTTAACAAACACCATCAAATTGCTGTGTTGATGAAAAAATTCTACCAGCCAGCCTTGGTCCATACCGATTCCGTTATTGATGATGCAGTGAGCAGGTGTCTGGGAACAAGCTGAATATCGCCCGGATATCCCTCTACCTGAAAGAAACTCTATTGTAGGGCATTGTGAGGTTTCGCATGTAAGATCGTAAATAGGTTCTAAGGCCTGTTGTAAAGTGTTGTCGCCACGCTTATGCAGCCAGTACCTGCGCTGATGATCCTGCCCTGGCAAGCAATTCTGCATACCTTGCTGGGTCTACGTTAGAGCCACAGACGATGACCGCTACCCGCTTACCAGCCAGTCTTTGTCGCAGGGGACCAAACAACCCGGCCGTAGCGACCGCGGCAGCCGGTTCAGCGACCAGTTTCACATCGTGATACAAGTCCGACATGGCAGCGCAGATTTCGTCATCACTGACCCTGACAATCTCATCCACGAAGCGTCGGCATACCCTGAAACTGTAGTCCATGGCATACGGTGCGCACAGGCTGTCGGCGATGCTGTCGACCAATTGCAGTTGTTCAGCCTGACCTGACTGAAAGCTGCGATACATGGCATCCGCCCCGTAAGGTTCAACCCCATACACGGCGCAATGCGGTGCCAGTTGTTTGACCGCAGCAGCAATGCCCGCACATAAACCGCCACCACCAATAGGGACGACGACCGCATCCAATTGCACCACCTGCTGCATCAATTCCAGCCCTACCGTTGCCGTGCCCAGGGCGGTCAGTGGTCCGTCATAGGGGTGGATCATGGTGCGCTGTTCTTCTTCGACGATGCTTTGTCCCGACGCAAATGCCTGGTGCATATCTGCTTCCAGTATCACTTCCGCGCCGTCGTGGCGACAGGCATTGATACGCGTAAGGCTGGCATGTCGTGGCAAGACGACTTTGCAAGACACGCCCGCAAGCCTGGCCGCATAAGCAACCGCCATCGCATGATTGCCGGCACTGACAGCTACCACGCCACGCTGACGTGCGGCAGCATCCAGTGCAGAGATGCAATTCAGAGCACCGCGCAGTTTGAAGGTACCGGTTTTTTGAAGCAATTCCAGCTTGAGCCAGACTTCGGTGTCGGGTTCCAGTTTGTTGAGGGCCGTGCCGGTCTGCCATTTCCAGACTGGCGTATGCAAAACCTGTTGCGATAATTTGGCGGCCGTCTGGCGTATATCTGCCAGGGAAGGGTAGGGGTAGTCATTTCTTTGGGTATTTAAAACGGTGGATGACAAGGATGCAGGGGCGTGCAAAGGCCTGTCTGTAGCGACATGAGACATAAAAACTCCAGTATGGAAATCAGCAAAAAAACCGCGAACAAATCATGAGCAAATTGTGAATGCTCGCGAGTTCACGACATCAGAACAATGATGTGCGGAAGGGCCGCCAGGCATCGGCATACGCCGTAGCTTAACGACCCGGAATAATTCGAATAATGGAAATGTCGCAGATGGAAACAACCGGCAGCGCAACTGCAAGCACAGCAGCACATGCGGCATCAATAGCGCATGAGTTTGTGTTCAGCAGGGGATGAGGAGTTGCGTGCATGGGAAAACTTTAACTGATCTTGGCTGGGATGGCAAGGGTGATTAGTCAAGCAGATTGGTTTTTTGCTGCCAATGGCACTTGACTCATGAAATGAGCTAATATTTGAAGGAGCAAAAAATTATCGTATTCGTATTTCTGTGGTGTGACAGAACTCGTGGAAGGTGAGTGCAAGTGCAAAAAATAAAAATTTCAAATGAAATTAAGCTGATCATTGTCTTAGTTGTTGCTGTAGGAGCGTCAATCCCCCTTTTGGTTAATTTCTTATTGGTTCAAAGCGACGCATTTCAGACGGCTAAAACCTTTTTACTGGCCTCGCAAGAATTGTCGGGGTTGATTGGTGAACCTGTTGAATCAGTTCGTTTGTCTTGGTGGGACGGCGTCTCTCTGGAAATGAACAATGACAATGGCAATAAAAGTGGATCGGCTTTCTTTGCCATTGCGTCAAAAGGGCATTCGCGAGAATTAATTGTACACACTACACTTAAAGTCGAATCCGGTTACTGGGTAGTGAAATCTGCGACAACAAAAGTGAATGATGCTTCTGAAATTGAATTGATGAAATAGGAAGACGATCCGTAATCAAAATCTTTCAAGCCGTGGTTGTCCGGGTGCAGACATGAAATGTGGGAGCCGCTGATTCCATGTACATGGAAAGCATATATCTTGCTGCCTGCACTGGACGCATTGGTTAGTATCCAAGGCGGTACAATCACCGTATTGCAAACGCGCCCAGAGACTGTCATGAGTGAATTCTAATTATTCTCGCTGACGCTCAAAATCCATAACCCAGTTGGTTTCCCAGGTGTCGCCACCATCAATTGAAAATGCCTGTTCCCAGCGTGGCATGTCGGGTGCGGGCACAGTCCATAAGAAGCGTACGCGTATGGGCTGGCCAGCAAATGTATCGTCGGCATAGAATTCACCGATTCCATTTTGAAACCGGCCGCGCATCGGTGTGTCGAGGTGGCTGGGGTAGCGGGCATCCAGCCACCAGATAGACCAGGTGCCACTGCCAGCATCAAAACTGCGCAGGGTAGCGGCGCGGTAGGGGGTGTCGGGCATGTCTAGCTGGTTGTCATCAAAATTACCTGCGCCACCCATAATCTTGATAGTGGATGTGGTGCCAGTAAATTCCTGCCAATCCTGGCAATGGGCCAGTCTTTCTTTCAGGCGGCGATGCTTTGCATTCCAGTTGCCTATGAAAAAATCGAAATCGGCTGCGCCTGTCGTGTTGGTCGATGTAGACATGGTCTTCCTTTAATGGTGTGGTATTGCTGTGCCGGATTGGCACTGTGAACATCTTATTGTTAATATAGGACGAAATTGATCCTAATTAATGTCTATACTTACGACATGTCTTCCATTTATCATCCGACCACGCGTGTTCTGGCAGTGCTTGAGCTGTTGCAGGCACATGGCCGCCTTGGTGGGGCCGAATTGGCAGCCATGCTGAATATTGACAGACGCAGCCTGCGACGTTATATCGTCACGCTGGAAGAAATGGGCATACCCGTGATGACGGAACGTGGTCGTTACGGTGGTTATGCCTTGATGCCCGGTTTTAAATTGCCACCTATGATGTTCAGTGATGAAGAGGCATTGGCGCTGACCACAGGTTTGATAGCGGTACGCAGATTGAACCTGGTGGATGCGGCACCGGCAATTGCCAGCAGCCTGGCCAAGTTGCAGCGGCTGTTGCCTGATAAGTTGAAACGAAAATTGCAGGCAATGGAAGAGGTGGTGCAACTGGATCTGGCACCGTCTGCCACACCGGCAGACAAGCAGGTGCTTGGCAGTTTGAGTGAAGCTGTCATGCAACAGTCAAGGGTACATCTGGAATATCGTGCAGCCGACGGCAATGTCAGTAACAGGGATTTTGATGCGTATGGTGTGGCCTTTCATGCCGCTTATTGGTATGCAGTCGGGTTTTGTCATCTGCGCAAAGATACACGCAGCTTCCGGCTGGATCGTGTGCTGAGGGTGCATGCTCTGGACGCAGGTTTTGAACGCCCCGCACGGTTCAACGTGGTGCTGCATTTACGCAAGGCCGTGGCGACGATACCGCGTGCATTCAGTGCCGAGGTATTGCTGAAAACAGATATGCACACAGCCAGCGCTCATTTATCTGATGCGATAGGTGTATTGGAACAATGCAGTGAAGGCGTATTGCTGCATAACCAGTCGGATGACCTGGACTGGTTGGCGCGACAATTGGCGGCCCTGCCATTTGAATTTGTGATTCATAAACCACAACAGTTGCGCGTGGAGATGAAGGCCTTGGTCAAACGACTGGCAAATCAATTGGCAAAACAATTGGTAAAAATCTAGGGGCAAAGCCATGAGGCGTACGTAGGTGCAAATGCAAGCTTAAGGCAATAAATTCGCCTCCATGAAATATAAATCGTCATATAAAGAGGAAAATATTCATTAAAAGGCTTGCTTGCTGAAAAGACTTGTGGCAAGATTTAATTACTGAAACAAAAAGCCCTTTTTAAACTGAACGGAAATGATCGTGAAAACCACTTCTCAACCAGCACCTTTAGCAAACTTGCGCCTGACAGCGCGGGCCGGGTTGTTGCTGAATTGGCTGGCCGGCTTGATTTCTGTGAATGCGGTGAATGTAGTAAAAACGGCGTCGCTGATTCCTGCGGTATCTGAGGCATTTACTGTGCCAGCCACGCAAGGTGCCGGCCGCGCACTCACATGTTGTGCTGATACTTGCGAGCCTGGCTATCAAGACTTTAGCTATTACTGGACACGCATGATTGACATCCGGGGGAGTAACCCCTGACATTATGGAAGCGAGCGAAAGCCTGCTTCATGATACGAAAGCTGAAAAGCCCGGATGCCTGAAAAGCACCGGGCTTTTTTGTTTTTTGTTTTAACGGTCTGCAGATCAGCTTGCGCTATCGCAGACCCAGCAGTAGAACCCGCCGTAAGGCGGTCGTGCCGGAAAACACCGGATAACACGGGATTCTTTAACAATTCGGGAAGATGTAATGATGAGCTCTGTTCATGATCCATACAACTGGATCGTGAACAGAGATGACATCTCAACGTGCATGACATCTCGCCATGCCGCGTAATGCAGGAATGACGCTATGTCATCCAGCAAGAATGGATTGATATTCCGCTATGGACGCGGGACTGTCTGTAAAACAGTTGCTTCGGCTGGCCAGGTTCGATTCCTGGGCGATCCACCATCAGTATTTCTTGTGCTGGCTCTAAAAGAGCCGGAAGAATTACTAAATTTAAAAAATAGAATAAAAATAAAAGAAGAAAAATTATGTTTACGATTTATTGGACCATCGTTTTTGATGGACAACGCATGGCCTGCAGCAAGGAATTTGGCCATGATGAAATGACCAAGGCACTGCATTTTGCAGAAGCCTTGCGCGCAAAGCAGCGCAATGGCCTGGCGATATGCCATATCACCATGTCATCTGAAAACCCGGATTCTGTCGGCCTTGCCGGCGTGGCCGAAACAGATTCCAGCTATGCGTGGAAAAAACGCAGGCAGTGATGCTGTCTATCCCGGATACCGTGTTATCAAACGCATTGCATGCGTATAGGTGTTTGCCTGGTTGCCTGAGTGGTCAAAAGGCGCAGTCTGCAAAACTGTTGTTCGCCGGTTCGAATCCGGCACCAGGCTCTTTCTCAACACGTGTTCCTGTGATGGAAGCGATTTAAAACAAGCTCGACACCTTCGTCGACAAACATTTATGCAGCGTAAGGCAAATGAAAATACCTCACGATTTTTGTTTGCTGTCACCTTGGCTGATGAGCGCTGCGCCATTTTGTAGCCCACTAACTCGCTGATGAGGCGGTGGAGTGAGATCTTTTGCAAGACTTGACCTTGCGCTCAGTTGTCACGGATAGATAGCGAGGGCAGGGCATTGGCTGCAAGCAGTCATGGGACGCGAAGTTGATTCTGCATGACCCCAGATGCAGCCCGGATTTATCCTTTGGCCGATGAGGTTCGTGTCGGCCTGAAAAGCTTTATACGGCGATGGCAATTAGTCGCTACAATGTAATAGCCAACCCTCGTCTTCCCGAATTGAAAACATCCCAAAGAAACAGGTGATGTATGCAACAAATACTGGTTTTAGACATAGCAGGAATACCATACGACTGGATTAGTCAGAATGACGCTGCGACCCATTATGCTGCCCAAAAGGTGGCGTGGGACATCGGCGATCAGGTCTTGATGCTGCGTGGGGGTTATAACAAGAATGGCGAACAGTCAAAAATCGTCGTTCGTCCCATCATTTCCATACGCAATAGTGAACGCATGTCGAAGAATAACCGACATCAAATTCCTCTTGGCGATGGTAATCGTCTGCTCTACGCGCGTGACAAGTATATCTGCGCCTATTGCGGTGAAAAATTTGCTTACCACGAACTGTCTCGTGATCACGTGCTGGCGCGCTCACGTGGTGGTAAGGACGTGTGGGAAAACTGTGTCACCGCCTGCCGTATCTGCAATCAAAACAAGGGCAGTAAACTGGTACATGACTTCAAGCCATTGATTTATGTACCGTACGCACCCTGTCGTTTTGAGCACTTCATTTTGAGTGGACGAAACGTGATTGCTGATCAGCTGGATTATCTGACCGCCAAATTGCCGCGCCATAGCCGTCTGCTGTAATGCGGGCGGCATGTCCCTGATAAGTAGAAAGAAATCCATGTAACATGTATTGTAAATATATGTTACATGGATTATGATGCCGCCAAGGAATTTAAAAAGAGGATTCCTTTCCTGTTTCATCCCATTCGTTTAATTTAAAACATGTATAATAAATACATCATATGAGGCATTATGTTAGATATTTCTACTCGTGAGTTGGTTAAGGCCACGGTCCCGGTTTTGAAAGAGCATGGCGTTACCCTGACACGTCACTTTTACACACGCCTGTTTGAACACAATCCTGAGCTAAAGCCGGTATTTAACCAGGGTAACCAGCAATCTGGCAGCCAGCAGCAGGCCCTGGCAATGGCCGTGCTGGCCTATGCTGAACACATCGATAACCCCATGGTTTTGATGCCGGTACTGACGCTGGTGGCGAACAAGCATGTCAGCGTTGGTATCCGGGCAGAGCACTATCCTATCGTCGGCATGCATTTGCTGGCATCAATCAAGGAAGTGCTGGGAGATGCCGCCTCGGATGAATTGATCGCTGCCTGGGCCGCCGCCTATGGGCAACTGGCCGACGTACTGATCGCCCAGGAAACCACCATTTATGCGCAAGCCGCAACTATCCCAGGTGGCTGGACAGGCTGGCGCAGCTTCGTCATCAGCCAGAAAACTCCAGAAAGCGAAGAGATCACTTCGTTCTACCTGCGTCCGGCAGATGGTGGCAAGGTACCTGCATACCGTCCGGGGCAATATGTGTCGGTCAAGGTGTTTGTGCCGGAACTGGGCATCATGCAGCCGCGCCAGTACAGTCTGTCAGCAGCACCTGGCGGTGAATCCCTGCGCATCTCAGTGAAACGTGAAGCCGAAATGGCGGACAAGCCTGCCGGATTGGTCTCGAACGTATTGCATCGTGATTTGCATGAAGGGGCCATACTGGATCTGGCACCTCCCATGGGCGATTACGTCTTGCATGAAGACCGCGAGACCCCGGTTGTGCTGATCAGTGCCGGCGTGGGCGTAACACCCAAGATGGCGATGCTGGAACATTTGCTACAAAACAAGACATCACGACAAGTCCGCTTTTTGCATGCTTGCAGACACGGCGGCGTACATGCATTCAAACACCATGTACGCAAGCTGACCGGGTCGCATGCCCACGTCAAATCCCTGATTTACTATGAAACGCCAAGGGCAAAGGATCAGCCATCGGTGGACTTTGATTACAGCGGTCGCCTGAATCTGCAAGCTGTCGCAGCCGATGTCATTTTGCCTGAGGCCGATTATTATGTTTGTGGACCACGTCCTTTCATGCAGGCACAAATTGCCAGCCTGCGCGCACTGGGCGTGGCAGCCGATCGTATTCACAAGGAAGCTTTTGGCAGCGGTGGATTTGCGCAATAAACCAAAGAAATGTGATGAAATAAATTGACGTTATATCGGCATGCTGCTAAAGCGTCAATTTTTATGGCGACAATGCATGAAGCTTATCTTTCAAGGACTTTGGCAACTGTATTATCATGCGACCTACCTCCTGATTCGAGAATTTTTATGCAACTAACCCACTTTACCGATCTTGGCTTGCGCGTGTTGATGTACTTGAGCCATAAGGAAAGAGTAGAACCTGTGACGATTACCGAAATTGCGACGAAATTTGCGATTTCGCGTAATCATCTGGTCAAGGTAGTGCATTTCATGGCGCAAAAAAGCTGGATCATTACCACCAGGGGTAAAGGTGGCGGCATGGCGCTGGCACAGCCTGCAAAAAATTATCGGCTTGGTACAACGATACGGGAACTGGAAGGAGAGAGTGCCTTGATTGATTGCGCCAGTCCGCCATGCGAGTTACGCGGCAATTGTCAGTTAAAGGGCATACTGGATCAGGCTTTATCAGTCTTTTATGCTCATCTTGATACCCATACGCTGGCAGATGCAGTCGCTGGCAATACGCATGAAGCTATAGTAATGCTACACAAATTGGGTTTTGTTGATCGCTCACAAATCGGACGTGATGCGTCGATAAAGCGTGATTGAAGATTCCAGGTGATGCCCTGTTTGCATCACCTGTATCCTGTTTCATCACTTGGCCAGCACCGTAGGAAGAATGGCTTCCAGTTCACTTGCCCACACTTCATAACCTTCAGCTGACAGATGCAGTTTGTCTTTGCTTAAGCCTTTCCAGTTATCGCCGGCAGCAGGAAATTTTTCTGCCAGGTTCAGATAGAAAATATCTTTCTGATCAGCCAGTGGGACCAGCAAACCATTCACCGTTGCCATTTTTTCTGTGGCACGGGCATTTGGTAAAATACTCAGCAAAACGACTTTGATGCCAGTGAATTTTTTCTGGGTGGCGGCAATTACCGCCTTGACGCCATCGGCTATGTCTTCCGGCGTATCGTTCTGATTATTGGTACCTATCAGTATGACTGCCGCCTTGGGGCTGAAGGCGGATAAATCGATGTTTTCCAGACGCCAGATGGTATGTTGCGTCTTGTCTGAACCCAGTCCAAAGTCGATGGCACGTTCTTCAAAATGCTGTTTCCATACCGGCGAGCCGGCACCCCAACGCCATTGCTCGGTAATGGAGTCGCCGATAAAAATCAGGTCGGCCGGACGGTTTTTCCTGAGCGTTATATAGTCGTTGAAATAGATCTGGTAATTGATTCTTGGGTAGTAATTCTGATCACTGGCAACCGTGGTCGCTTTGGCAGGCGTAGACACCGGTGCGGAACTGACCTGTGCATTGCAGAAGGACGCAACCAGAAGGGCAGACAAAAATAAACGTTTCATGATGTGCTCGTTAATATGTTCGTAAATGAGTGAAGTTCGGAATGAAGTTCGTCAGGAAAAAGCTTTACTCTGCTTGCGGCGATATGACGCCAGCCTTGAGTGACAAATAATTGTTCAATCCATTTTTGGACAAACCCTTGATGCCGGCAACGACAGATTCTGCATTGATTTTGGCACCGGCAATATTGGTGTGGGTACGCTGGTCGCTAAACAGGGTTTCGACTTTTTCCTTGCCCAGGACATCATAGGTCTTGCCAGTGATCGCGGTGACGTCAATCAGGGGTACTTGCGTTTCTTTGGCAACAGCACTTGCCAGCTTGCGGTGTTCAGCAAAATCATTGGCCCATTCTTTATGCGGTACCGGTGTGGCAAGGATGACAGAAATGCCCTTGGCTCTGGCGTCCTGTATGTATTTCTTCAAATACCAGCCATAGCTGTGTACGACCTCGACGCTGCCATCAGGTTTGGTGATATTTTCAGTTTCTTCACCAGCGCTGCGTATGCTGCCACGAAACTTGCCTTTGACATCCAGCGGGCCGACATCATTGTGCCCAAACTGCACCAGCACAAAATCACCGGTTTTCATTTCACCCAGCACTTTATCCCAGCGACCTTCTTGTATGTAGGTGCGGCTGCTGCGGCCACCAATCGCACGGTTGATGACATTGATCTTGCTCAGGTCAAAGTAGGGTGCTATTTCATCGGCCCAGCCACGCATGGGTGCATCACTGCGGGCAGTGGAATCACTAACGATAAAGAAAGAGGGCAGTTTGGGATCAATCGCCTGCTTGGCTACCTGCTTGGTTTCTTCGACTACCGGCCTGTCGTCTTCCTTGCTGGCCTGCGCCGACGCCAGACCAGCGAAGGCGAAGAGGAGTAAGAACTGCACGGCTTTGCGCCAGGATAAGGCAAGTATATTGCTAGTGATCATAAAAACCTCTTTGTAGACAATGGAGCAGCAAACATAGGGATATGGTTCGGCATAAAAGACTTAACTGCCATCCGGCTTTTTGATACTGACCATGGCCGGGCTGGCCGGAATGAAAAATGATTCTGGCGCATCGGGTTTGGCAGGGTCAAAACTGTCTACCCCGGCGAGGATGGATTTCGCCAGAGGCAATTTGGCTTGCCGCACAGTTTCCACGATGCACTTGGCCAGTTCATAAGCGCCGTAGGCATTGTGATGCGTACCGTCGCCCGGTTTAAATGCCAGCAAGGATTTTTCCGGCCCCAGTGCTTCATAAAAGACCTTGCTCATGGCGTGCAGATCGATCAACGGCAGGTTTTCTTCTTTGGCCGCTTCACGAACAGCATCCGGATAACCCTTGTGTGAATTGGTGATGACTCCACCTTCAAATGTACGGCGTTGCACCTGGGTGACCAGTATCACTTGCACATGCTTTTCGGCCAGCGCTGCGGTATAGATTTTGAGATTGTTTTTGTAGGTCGCTACGTCCACCGCCTTCATGTCATTGTGCCCGAATTGAATGAATACATAGTCGTAAGGCTTGACCAGGCTGAGTACTTTATCCAGCCGGCGTGCTGATTTGGAAGAAGCCAGGGATTCACCAGATTGCGCATAATTGGCGACACTGACATCTGATGAAAAAAAGCGCGGCAGCATCTGCCCCCAACTGGCGTAGGGTTCGCCTGGTTGGTCGGTGACGGTAGAGTCGCCCAACAAATACAGGGTAGGCAAGTTGTCTACACGTTCGATATCGATGGCATCTACGCTAGGGCGCGGGCCATTGAATTCCAGCGTCAGTTTGTCATCCCAGGTAAATTGTTCTTCCCCGGTTTCGCGTGGCTTCAGTTTGACTTCGCCGCCACCAGCAATACCGGGACGGCGTACGTTGACGACGAAGCTCCTTTCTATACGTTCACCTTTTTTTGTTTGGGCTTTCTCCAGCATCAGACGACGGGTTTCTGCTTTGACGGTGGTTTCAGATGCTTCATCGGCATCACCCAGCGTGAGTTTGACACGATAATTTCCCTCTGGCACAGCAACGGAAAACAAGAAGGGTTTGGCGCTGCTGACGCCATTGCTTGTTGTCGTGACCTGGGCGCCATTTTCAAAGCCATATCCAGCTTCTGCCGAATACATGGCATCCGTCTTCACCGCAGTGGACTTTGTCCTTGGTTTCGCGCTGAAATCAAATGAATATGTTTGTGCATGGAGTGCATTGCTGAAGGCGACGCTGCTAAGAAAAACAAACAGGCTGAAAGTAGGCAATTTTTTCATGGAGCTCAGATCAGGAAATGGATACAGCAATAAAAAATACCTGCAAATTATTCACGCATTTTAGGGCAGCCATGTAGCAAAGTGTGTCACCCAGGAAAACAATCAATGCTGTGATTGGCATCAAATGAGAGCGGCCTGGCGACAGGAATCGACAGGCCGTTGATTGCTGTGCCGCAGCAAAGGTGTATCAGGGTTGTGCGGGTGGAGGGCGACGCATTTCCTGGCGGTTATTTCCAGCGCCACTTGGCGTAACACCACCAAAGCGATACGACAGGCCAATATAAATCAGGCGACCGTCATAGCGGCGGATATTGCGTTCTTTAAGTGTGTCTGTATCGACGATGGTCTCTATTTTGTTGGAATTGAATACGTCAGTGACGTTCAACACCAGATTCAGGCTAGGCGTAATCGTGTGGCGCAGGCTGAAATTGGCGGTGGAGTTGGGTTGGCGATAGCCTTCGCCAGACAGCGTTTTCCCTTGGGCATTCAGGCTGACTTGCAACTGATCCTGTTCGGTCAACTGGTAATTGAAACGCCCACGGAGGCTTAAGGATGATGCCGAACGTGTGATTTCCTGGCTGCTTGTAGCCGGGATTTCCTGGCCGTTTGCATTCAAGATTCTTGGGCCACTTGTAGTCAGAATTTTTTGTTCGATAAACAAGAGGTTGCCGCTGGTATTGATGGAAAGTTTGGGCGTTAACTTACCACTGAGTGTGAACTCGATACCGCTGGAATGATTGCCACCACCGTTTTCCAATGTCGTCAGAACGACAGTGTCGCTGATGGGGATTCTACGAGACAAAATACTGTCGCTTTCTGTGCGATAGTAACCGCGGATATTCATATCCAGCCCGATAACCCTGGTTTCATACGCCAGTTCAAAAGAATCTGTCTGTGCAGGTTTCAATTTTGGGTTGCCACTTGATTCATTGAAGTCATCGCGATAGACGATGAAAGGATTGAGTTCATTGGCATTGGCGCGACGGATGCGGTGGGCATAGCTGAAACGTATGGTGGTATCGTCACTGGCCTTGTAACTGGCAAAGAAGCTGGGAATGTAGTTAATGTAGTGATTGGTCGCTTCTATGCGTGCCGTCAATTGTTGAATATCGATATGCGTGTACTCTGTTCTCAAGCCTGCCAGTACGCCCCATTTTTCATTCAGGCGTAATTGATACGATCCGTACAGCGCAATATTGGCTTCATCGAGGTTGTAGCTATTGGTTCGTGACGGATTCAGGATGGCTGAATTGCTGATAGGGTCAATATTAAAATAGCTGGTATCAAATTCGCTTTTGTTGTTGGCTATTTTGTAACCCATTTTTAACAGACCCTGATCATCGGGACGTTCATAGTCGCCGGTAAAGTCAACGATCTTGATGTTGTTGGCATTATTTTGCTTGCTGTGTACATCAGGAAAAGCGCCGGGATTGATCGCATACACGTTGGAATACGCGTTGGAACTGGCATTGTCCGACCCTGAAACGCGCAAGTCCACCCGCATGATTTCGCCGTTGATATCGCCCTTGTGGTCATAGCGCCCACCCCAGCTATAATTGGTGCTTTCGCCACCGCGCTGGGTAGAGCGCACATAGTCACTATTGATTTGGCCAAAGTTCAGATAATGATCTGTCGATTTCTGGTCATTGTTGCGTCTGGCATAGGAAAAATTGGCAGCCAGCGTGTCCTTGGTGCCGATGTTGTACGTGATCGCGGCATTGATGCCAGAAGAATTATTCAGACCGGCAGAACTGGATGTCTGAGTGCTGTGCTGATCAGGATTAATCAGGTCGCGGACGGCCTCACCGACTGAATTTCTACCATCGTGGCGGAAGTTGACACCACCCTGTATGCCAAACGGGCCTTCATGATAACTGCCAGATACGGCGCTATTGTAGCGACCTGCTGATCCGACATTGGCATTGACGACACCGAAACCACCGGGCTGGCGATTACGTCGCATGACCAGGTTGAGAATAGGTCCGCCACCACCTTCGTTGCCAAACTGTGCGCCGGGATTATTGATCACTTCTATTGATTCAATGTCGTGCGAAGGCATGGCATTCAGTGATGCGCCGCGGTTATCACCCTGCATCATGGCAGACGGTTTGCCATCGATCAGGATTTGTACTTTGGTGCTGCCGCGCAGGCTGACCGTACCATCCGGGTCGACCGACACGGATGGGATATTGTTGAGTGCATCGGCTGCTGTACCGTTGGTGCTGGCAACATCCGCTTTGATGTCATACACCTGGCGATCGATACGATTGCTGGGACGTTCTCCCTGCACGGTTACGGATGGTGGTTCGGCACTGCTGTTGGCTGGTGTATCAGATGCAGCAGGTGCAGCAGGCTTGGTGTCGGCTTTGCTGATTGTGCCTGTTTTGCTGTCGGTCTCTTCCGGTTTTGTTTCCGCAGGCTTGGCTGGTGCGGTGGGGTTAGCAGCTTTGGCTGGTGTTGCTGCTGTTGCCGGTGTAACGGGTGCAACTGGCTTGTCCGGGGTTTGGGCATAAGCAGTTTGTCCCACGCAAAAGGCTTCTGTGATCAGTGCACCCAATACAAGATTGCGCGTGGCCTTACCACCATGGCGGACAAATTGTGTTACAGCTATGTTGTATATTTTTTTGCGGTGTGTTGTCATGATTTAGGTTTAGTTATACACCAATGAATGAAATTGCCAACACTATGACGCAGAAATGCCAGGGTAGTTCCACTTGCTTTGTATCAGTTTGTTGTCAGAAGATGGGTTTGTCTCATTTGTTCAATCATTGTCGGTAGCATCCATTTTTTTCAGGTCTGCCATCGAAGGAATATAGTCACCAATCAGTGCCAGATTCTGTATCGCGGCCAAGCCCCATTGTGCGGTGTCGTTGGTACTGATCCAGGGCACTTCATCGACGGGATTGAGGCTGTCGACACCCTGAACACGTATGGTTTTCAGCAATGGGCCGGGAACGCCACGGTTGCCAAAGAACTCGCGCCATGCGCGTTGTGCCAATGCAGGGTTTTTGTTTTTCCAGGAGACATAGGCTGTGAGCCTGGAATGACCGTTACGTAAAGCATTACCCGCACCGTGCGGCATACCCAAAGCATTAATCTGTTCCTGTTTGCCAGCATTAAAGAGTTCACAATACTGTAGCCATGCCTGCACAAACTTGGGTTCGTCAGTCAGGGTCACCAGTTCAGCAAAGATTTCTACTGCACCAAAGACGGCATTCAAGTGGCTGGCTGACGCCCGGTTGCCAAAGACATTGATCAGATGGCTGGTGTCCGCGTCGTAGGCAAAGCTGTTGCCATTGAAAAAGCCGTGCGGCATTCCTGCAATATCGCGCATGCCTGTCAATATCTTGTTGCGGTACTTGATGTCGCCGCTGCGTTCCCATTCGGTCAGCCAGTTGCCGGCGAGCGAGCCCCAGTCTGTGCCGAAGCCGGCATGCGCCTTGATGTTGCGGATATCTTCTTTGGGTTTGAGCTTGCGTGCCGGATCCGTGGTTTCCAGTTTTTTGTCGGCATCTATCAGTGAATGCATGATGTCGCCTATGCGTTCATCTGCCGTCAGGTAATAATAAAAACGGCGATATACGGCGGCGCTGATGCGCAACTGCTTTGCACTACAACCCCAGTGCTGGACATTATGACGTGAACCCAGGCCGGCAAACTGGCCCAGGTGGTGGGTGTCGACTTCACTGGTATGACGAACCATGGCTTCGGCAAAGCGGAAGATGTCTGCCCGCCCGGTGCGCAGGAAAGAGTACCAAAGCCACAGGTCGGGGGACAGTTCGGAATTGTCCCAGGCAAAACCGCCGACGTCGTAACGCCATTCATGCCGGTCCAGATCATAGGTATGGCGGATGTCGCCATAATCCCAGAAGCCATACCAATGGCGCTGTTCGACTTGGTTCTTGTAAAAATCAAAGCGGAAATCGAGTTGATCTTCAAGTGCGGCTTTGACCGGATGCGAGCGATCAGGCAAGCTCCATAGTCCGCCAAATACGCCGGTTGCCAGGAAATGACTGGGCTTCGCCACCAGTTGTGGCGGCGTCTGTATGGCGTCGGCAAACCGCACCAGCTTTTCCCTTGATGGGGTGGCGGCACATACCCACAAGGTGATTTCGCTGCTGCGGGCTACACCCATGGGGCTACCAAATCCTTTTTCATAATCTTCGTAGGTTATTTCCAGGCCTTCACGTTCCTGGTCATGGGTTTCCATACCCATGCCGTCATGATAAAAGCGTAAGTCCATGGCCGGGGCATCCGGTGACCACATCCAGACAGTGACCTGGGCTGTGTCAGTATGCGCCTGACGGATATCCAACTGGGTAGGATGACGTTGCCAGAAATCGCGCAAGCCAAAGGCGATTCCGCCGCTGACACCGCCAATGTAGCCGGTGCCGGGCGACCTGTGCCCCCAGGCTGCTTCTACCCAGCCATAGCCGGATTTGGTACGTTTGCGTATCTTGAAACCGTCTGCTGATTGTTGAGACAGGGTGTAATCACCCCATGCCGGTACCAGGTGGATCAGGCGCTGTATCACTTCAGGGAATTGTGTCAGTGGTGGACATGCCAGTCCTGCCAACTGGGCATTGCGTACCGCCGGGCCAGGGTCGCGCCGCAGGCCTGTCATATTGCGTACGCCTTCTGCCCACAAGCCTGTGTTTTCACCGGCGAATCGCACATGTCTGTCATGCAGTTCATCACGCATGGCGACATCGAAGCGCAAGCCTATACCACGCAAGAAGTCACGCTGTTCATCACCATCATAAACAAAGCTGTGCATGATGCGTACGGTATCTGCACCGGCATAGAAATACAGCCTGACCACGAAAGGTAACCATGCGCGATTGGCATCCTTATGCATGCCTTCGATCTTCAATACGGCACGTACCGGGCCATTTTGCTCAAGACTTACCTGACTGATATTGCTGATGTAATTGTGCTGGCGGGTAGTGCCGCTTTCGCCGTCAGGCTGGTCATCGGTGACGACGACCAGGTGGCCGTTGCGCATGATTTCTTTGCCATTACGTTGCACGCTGCGGATAAACTGCGCCCCCTGAGTGGCAACCTCACAAGTCATTATGCCCGTATCAATTACAAACCCATCTTTGCTTTGCTTGACGCTGACGATTTTTTCAGATGGCAAGGCGGTTGTAGCTACGGGTTTGACCTGCAATTCCGAACCCAGGCTGACGCCGGCGGCCACTGCATGTGCGGTCCACTTCAAGGAACCATCTGGCCAGTATGCCAAGGGCCAGCTTTGGATAGGCAAGTCTTTGCCATCCTGATTGATCAATTGAAATTGCTGGCTTTTAGCGATCTTGCCGCGCGGCCAGGGCACGCCAACCGTGGTACCTGTCAGTACCTGCGGGGCCTTGGCTTCCAGCCAGTTCAGGCGTATGAACTCATCTGCTTTGACTGCAGTACCGGCATCGCCCGCAGACAGATTCTGTGCTTGCAGGGAAGATATTTGGCTGGCAAGTGCCGTGGCTGCCGTTGTTTTGATGAAACTGCGACGCGTTAATTTAAACATTATTCATTACTTTGCATGTATGAAAAAAGTGGTACTTGCTCTTGGCTTGTTTTTGGCTTCTTTTTGGCTTTTTTTGCCACAGACGATCAAAGAGTCAAGGCTTATCAGGGCGTATCAAGGCGTATAGATGGGATCAGGTTTGGTCGCAGTCATGCCGTCACCCAGATAAAAACTAGGGTGGGGAGGCTGGTTGTAACCGGCATTTTGTCCCGCGACCTGCATCCTGTATTGCGGATTGTGCATCAGGCTGGTGATACGATGCGGTGTCGGTATGGTGGTGCTGAATACCAGCAGGGCAGTGTCGTCACTATTGCGCCAGACGACTTCTTCGCGCCAGTCACCAAACAAGTCAGCCGACAGCACTGGCGTGGATTTGGTACCATTGTTGGATGCAGCATTGTAAGTCGCGCCATTCAGTAAACGTTCGAAGGCGAAGGCTTTCGGGTTCCATTTTTCTATCAGGGTGCCATCCAGCGATTCACGCAACAGATCACCATCCCACCAGACGGCGAAGTTGACGCGGCGTGGATGCTGGGGCGAAATTTCGACGCCGCCGGCACTCATCAAGCCACCAACGGTTCCCCAGCATTCTTCGCCGGGGTAAGCAGGGTCTATATCCATGCAGACACCACGACCTACATCGGCACCTTTGCCGTCTACACTCCAGAGTATTTTCCCGGTAGCGGCATCATGCATTTCCAGTCCGTGCGGGCCATAGCAACTTGGCGTTTCATGCACCATGTAGATTTGCTGTCCCGGACGATTGGGATCAAGCTTGCCTACGTGCAGGGCATCACCATGGCACAGGCCGGTGCTGTACAGCATTTTGCCATTGCTGCCGACAGTTGCCGCACCATAGATGAGATCGTCCTTGCCATCACCATCGACATCGGCCACCGACATCCAGTGCGCGCCCTGGTGGTTGACCGGGCCACCTTCGATATCGCTGTCAAACGTCCAGCGGCTGCTGAGTTTGCCATCACGCCAGTCCCAGGCCGCAATCACTGCACGGGTGTAATAGCCCCGCGAAAAAATGGCGCTTGGACGTTCACCGTCCAGAAAGGCCACCGTGCCAAGAAAGCGGTCTACCCGGTTGCCATAAGTATCGCCCCAGGCTGCAACACTACCACGTGCAGGGATATAGTTGCTGCTGGCCATGGCCGCACCGGTCATGCCGTTGAAGACAGTCAGGTATTCGGGGCCGGCTAAGATATAGCCTTTGTCGTTGCGATAATCGGCAGTGGCATTACCTATGACTTTGCCCTTGCCATCAATGGTACCGTCTGCAGTTTTCATCATGACTTCTGCCTTGCCATCTCCATCGAAGTCATACGCCAGGAACGTGGTGTAATGCGCGCCAGCGCGGATATTCTTGCCCAGATCGATACGCCACAACAGTTTGCCATCAAGTTTATAGGCATCCACATAGGTATTGCCTGTGTAGCCAGCTTGGGAATTGTCCTTGGCATTAGTGGGCTGCCATTTGACGATGAGTTCATATTCGCCGTCGCCATCGAGGTCGGCGGCAGAACCATCATTGAGTACATAGCTGTAACTTGATCCATCAGGCGTGATGCCATCAGCCGGTTTTTGCACAGGTATGGTTCTATACAAAGTATTCCATGTGCTTTTCGGCGCATCTGCCAGCATTTCGGCACCGTCAATGACTGGGCGTACGGTATAACTGCTGACCGGTGTACCTGCTTCATCGGTGAAATTGGTTTCGCGCTGGGGAATGCGGTTTAATTTATCCTGCCCACGATAAATATTGAAACTGATATTGTCAGGATCGGTCCCCAACAAGCGCCAACTGATGAAATTGGCTTTGCCGGTATTGATCGCGACGACACCGCGATCCAGTTTTTCCATCTGCTTGCCGCGCGGCGATGCACTGGCAATGCTTACGGCCTTCGCTTTAACGACGGCAGCGGTAGCTTCGGCCTGCACCTGGCTACTGTAAACACCAGCCAGGCTGGCGAATACCAGGACGCCGGTCAATACATGATTGATTTTCATAGGTGCAGATTTCCTGTTTGTCATCAGCGTTGCAGATTGGAAGGGCTGGGTACCAGATCCAGCGGTACACCGCCACGCGCCGTGCGTATCTTGACCAATTCCAGTGGTTCCAGGGCATTCTCAGCCTTGCCATCGGTACTGACTGCCAGTGAAAGCGTATTTTCACCGTTTGGATTCAATATGCCCGGTGGCAGGATGAAAAGACGTTGCGGGCCTATATGGGAAATGAAATTTCCCATATTCCAGCCATTGACAAAAATCAGGACGCGATTTCTGCGGTCAGAACGTGGCTGGCTGGTGTCGCCTATGGCAAGGCCCAGTTGCACATCATGGCCTGCCGGCATATCCAGGGTGAAATTGGTACGCAGCCAGTAAGTACCGGCGGCAGGTGGCGCTGCATCCGGGCTGGCTTTTTCCCAGTCGCTGTCATTTGGCTTGGAATCCGGTTTGGTGCTGACCGGCAAATACCAGCCTGCACGTTCACCATACAGGCCACCGTTATTCAAAGGTCCGCGTACCAGGTCAGCAATTTCTTCCCCGCCTTTATTGCCCTGGATTTTCCAGGTAATTGGTGTGGCAAATTTTTCTTGGATGTCATGCGTCAGCGATACACTGATCAAGCCACGCGCCACTTTATGTTCATCATCTGCAGCCAGGTCCCAGTTGTGGGAATTATTTCTGACCATGACGGACAGTACATGTTCGCCTGTGCTTAATGCCACAGCAGGCAGCTTGAAGCTGGCAGTGCCCCAGTTGTCTGGTTTGGGTTTTCCGGTCGGCATTTCATTTTCACCGATGTAGGCACCGTCCAGCCATAGCTGCATGAAACCTGCACCGCCGCCGCCATAGCTGATTTCCAATTGTTCAGGCAGTGGTTTGCCAGCCTGGACCCTGAAGTAACCGCGATACCAGACATCACCATGGTGAAAACCGTAATCACTCATGCTGAGTATAGGTTGGCCGGCAGGCGGTGTGGTCTTGACGGTGGCGGCAGTCGTGGTCAGGTCCGTCCCGCGCCATTTGCTGTCGTCAAAGACTTTGGCAGCCTCGGGCGAATCCATGCGGCGCATCCATGTCTGCTGCATCAGTTTTGGTAAAACAATGTCGGCGGGACCGGCCAGTGGGTCACTCGACAAACTACCATCTGCATTTTTGCCGCTGGCGATAGCGGCTGTATTCCAGGTGATTTGGGTGATGGCTTTCGGTACCCAGATATCCAGTTTGCTGCTTTCTTGAGTGTCACCGCTCAGATGCAAGGTGTTGCCTTGCACGCTGGCTTGGCGCACCAGTGCCGGTGAACGTTCAAGGACAGTGCCTTGAGTGGTTTCCTGACGCCAGAAGTTGCGGCCGGTTTCATCATCTGCCAGCAAAAGCAGCAAATCTGCTTTGCCACCACCACTGATGCGCACGCGTATCAGATCCTTGTGCACATAATTCAAGCGCATATCGCCGGTTTTTTGGTCAAATACGACATTGACCGCACCTTCCAATACCTCAACGATGGGTGCAGATTGATAACGCAGTACGGTTTCACCATCTTCACCCTTGCGGCCATACAACAGGGCGATATCACGTTCATCCTGCTGCAAATGGGTCTGGGTATCTGATGTGGTGTAGACCAGATGTTGGCGTTCCAGGCTGTAGTCTGACAACAGCAGTTTGACATTCTGGTCCTTGATGCGCAAAGTGCCTGCCTGCGGGATCTGGTAGCTGCCATCACGGGTAGTGAGCTTGAAGCTGAACAATTCTTCCGTGGTGGAATCGGTCTTGGCATGGATGGCGAAAATCAGGTGTGCGCCATTGGCTGGACTGATATTGTGATACAGCCTGACAGCAGGATTGGAAGCAGTGATCGCTTCACCTTTATCCATGGCACTCAGCACAGATTTGGCAGCATCGACAAAATGCCCCATCTGCTTCAATGTCAGGGCTTTTTCGCGCAAGCCACGGCCTTCGTCGATTGCTGCGCCATAATCGTAGGATGTATACACGACCTGCGCTGGTAGCCAGCCCCATGATGTACCACCGTACATCATGTAGATGGAATGGATGGAAATGCCATTGATCAAATTTGCACCATAAAACGTGCGTACATAATTCGATCCGGTGCGCTGTGCAGTGCAGTCATAGGTACCCACGCTACCCCAGAAATCAAACCAGCCGCCCCCCATTTCTGCTGCAAAGCCTGGTGTATTCGGCGAGGCGAGGGCGCCAATCTTGACTGGCCCGGTTCCGGTATTGGCAGGGATTTCACCATACATACCCCAGTTTGGCACGACATTCGGCTTGCCAATTTCTTTGGTATTGGTGCAGCCACCACCGGGATAACCGTCAAAGCTGTACAAATCGGTGGGGCCGGGCACAGCATAGGGGGCACTGGAATTGGGTGGTGTCCAGTTAGGCAGACGACCAGCAGAATTGTGGAACAGCGGCACACTGATGCCATCCGCCCTGGCTTTATCTGCCAGATGCTGCATATAACGTTTGTGCGTATCCGAGGTATTTGATAATTCGTTTTCCAACTGATAGGCAATCACGGTGCCACCACCGGTGGTGATTTGATGACGGCCGATAATCGCATCAATCTGGGTCAGCCATTCGTCTGCAGATTGCATGTATTCGGCTGCATCGGTACGGGCAATTGCCTTTTGCCGGGCCAGGTAACCAGGGAAACCGCCGCGTGTCAGTTCTGCATTCACATACGGGCCAGGGCGGGCAATGACGTACATGCCTTCCTGTTCCGCCATTTCTATCGCCAGTTCTACATTGCGTATGCTGGAAAAATCATATTGATTCGGGCGGGATGAGTGATAACCCCAGTCAAAGTAAATGGCCACAGTGTTGAGACCGGTGGCTTTCATTTTTTGTATGACGTCACGCCATAGTGATGGATTGGGCAGACGGAAAGGATGGAATTCACCGGCCCAGATCATTTCCCTTTTGCCGTCTATCATCAGCGAGTATTTATCCCAGGTGATCTTTTTGGCAGGGGCTTTGGCAGCGGTAGCCTGTTCCAGCAGCTTGGTCGGTTCGCTGATGACGGTGAAATGGCGTACCGCACCGGATACTCCACCCAGTTCCTGCTTTGCTGTCCAGGTTTTGAAATTGTCCTTGCTGTCTGAATACCAGTAATGCTTGGTCGTATAGTCATCAAAGTAAATACGCCAGCCGCCATTTTTCAGTTTGACCAGGGCCTGACCTTCAGATGGCTTGCCCCAGCCTGCCCAGTCGCCAGTTTTTTCCACTTTCCATGGACCAGCAAGGGCAGGGGCGGTTGCCATTTCTATGTACTTACTGGTTTCATTTTTAGTGAAGACCACATAGCGCGACCCATCCTTGATGGGGAAGGTATCAATGTAATTATTTTGCAGGCCTGCCATGGCCTGGGCTTGCGAGAAATTGGCATAAGTCTTGTCCAGCGCATGCAGGACATACGCACCAAAAGGCCCCTTGGTGCCCTGTGTTGATACTGACACGACAATGTGGACCGAGCCATCTGTGTCGGTAAACCATTCAGGTGCCCAGACATTGCTGACTTTGGCATTGGTAGTGGCGTCTGGCAGTTGCAAGCGTACGTCACGTACGTGCTGCCAGTGGCGCAAGTCGCTGCTTTTGGCGACGCCAAAGGTATCGCCGGCCCAGCCGGTAGTGTAAATTACATAATAATAGCCATCATCTGCATGCAAAATGGATGGGTCGCGCAGCAGACCCTGTGGTGGTGTATAAGCTTCTGAGGCAAGTGGTGCAAAGCTGGTGCCGTCGTAAGAAGTAAACAGGCTGAGCTTGTTTTGTGAAGTAGAGGGAAAGGCTGACATCAAAAAGCTGGTGTCACCCTTCAACGGGATCACTTTGGGGTTGGCATTTGGTGGAGCAACGGTACTATTGGTCTGTACCTTGTTGGTACTGGTCAGCCCGAAACTGTCCATCAGGGCATCACCGGTGACGGGGGGATTTTGTGGCGGCGCGGTATTTTGTGTCTGTGCATGTACCAGGCTTACGCTGCATGTCAATGCCAGCATAGTCAATCCGGATCGTACTACTGAGTTCATCATTTTCCTTCTGACGCTTGGTCAAACAAAGAATGGGGAGAGTAAGTAGATGTATGCCCACACCGGGCAATCCGCCATATCCATCTGGCGTAGATGCTTGATTGGCCTGGACCTGGTGTGAGATGTCTCTGTTTTTTTCATGGTTGCAGATTCAATATGCAATATGCGGTATGCGACATGCAATCTGAATACGCAGCTTATTATTTTGAGTATCAATTTCGCTGCAAAGCATGTCAACAAAACTGAGCAGGTTTGCATCATGTAATCACGTTTCTGAGCAATGGCAGGATATTTGTATTTTGCTGTCAACCAATTGAATATAAGCAGTTAATTAACTGTTCTTGGGACGATTGGTTTTGCGTGTTCGGGCAAAATGAGTCGTGCTACGCTCAATATTAATCATCAAGTTGAACATTCTGACTGCGTGTCCGCTTGTTTTTTAATGGTAACCTCAGCCGATATTTTGCATGGATAAAAAGAAAAAATGCCATGATAAATCTATTTTTAAAAGATCCGCTGGAGACAATAAGATTGAATAAGCAGACCTCATCGCCATTGCGACGTGACTTTTTGCGCATGTTTGGTACGGGAGCAGTGGCGGCCACATTACCTATGTACGCGTTGCCAGTGATGGCGCAACGGAAAACAGCGTCAAATGCGAATCTTGCAGGCAATTTCAATGTCAGGGCCTACGGCGCTGGCGGAGATGGCAAGAAGACGGATACCGATGCCATCAATCGTGCCATCAGTGCAGCGGCAGCAGCAGGGGGCGGAACAGTGTTTTTCCCTGCGGGCAAATACCTGAGTTTCTCCATCCGTCTGCAAAGCCATGTCAGCTTGTACCTGGATGCTGGTGCCACCCTGATTGCGGCTGATCCGGTAAAGCACGGTGGCAGTTACGATGCGGCAGAACCGAATGAATGGGATGCCTATCAGGATTTTGGCCATAGCCATTGGCATAACAGCCTGATCTGGGGTGAAAACCTGGAGCATGTGTCCATCCTGGGTACCGGCCTTATCTATGGCGCAGGCTTGACTCATTCCGGCCCCGGGCCGCGTCGCGTACCAAAACCGGGCGACATGCCTTCCAGCCTGGGTGACAGTGATCCACATGGCGAACGCGGCAGCGGCAAGCCTTACGGTGCCGATATGGCAGGCAAGGGCAACAAGGCGATTGCCCTGAAAAGCTGCAAAAATGTCATTCTGCGTGATATCAGTATTTTCAATGGCGGTCACTTTGCCTTGCTGGCGACCGGCACCGACAATATGACGATAGATAACCTGAAAGTGGATACGGACAGGGATGGATTCGATATTGATTGTTGTCGCAATGTCCATATTTCCAATTGCAGCATCAACTCTCCGAACGACGATGCGATTTGTCTCAAGAGTTCGTTTGCACTGGGGTACAAGCGTTTTACCGAAAATATTAATATCACTAATTGTCAGGTATCCGGATTTGATCTCGGCACTTTCCTGGACGGCAGCTTCCAGCGCAAGCAGGAATTTGCGCCAGACAGGGAAGGCGTTGCTGGACGCATTAAAATGGGTACCGAGTCGAACGGTGGTTTTCGCAATATAGCAATCTCCAACTGCGTGTTCGAACGTTGCCGTGGCCTGGCTATTGAGAGCGTTGATGGTGCCATCATCGAGGATATTACCGTCAGCAATCTGGTCATGCGTGATTTGACTAATCCACCACTATTCATCCGCCTGGGTAGCCGTTTGCGTGCACCCGAAGGGGCGCTAACCGGTGCCATACGACGCATCAATATCAGCAATATCGTGGTGTCGGGTGCTGATTCACGCTATGCATCCATCATCAGTGGCGTGCCTGGCTACCCGATAGAAGATGTGCGCATCAGCAATGTGCACGTATTGCATCAGGGCGGTGGCGACATCAGTAAGGTACTTGCCAATCCGCCAGAAAATGCTGGCAGTTATCCTGAACCCAGCATGTTTGGCCTTAGCCCGGCGCATGGCTTGTTCGCGCGCCACGTCAAGAATCTGGAGCTGCATCATGTGGATATCGCCTGCAAGCAGGTCGACAGTAGGCCCGCCTTTGTCTTGCATGACGTGAACCGCGCTTATTTTGGTCAGGTGAATTTCCCTCAACTGCCAGGCACACCAGGTTTCAGCCTGCAGGATGTCAAGGAATTTTCCGCAAAAGATTGTAGTGGCCTGGCAGATACCCAGCGCAAACAGGTAGAACGAGAGAGTCTGTAAAGCCCAAGCGCTTGCCGACAGTGGTAAGCAGCAATCATTATCGTATCGATGATGATTGCTGCTTTGTTGTGGCGGGTTGTTCTTATCTTCTTGATTCATTGCATATCATCATGTCCCTTCATCACGTCTCCCGTCGTCAACGCAGGTTTTTGCTGGTTTTATCTCTGGTGGCTGCCGCAGTATCGGCATCGACCGTATCAGCAAGAGTACCGGATCAATATGCATCCGGCGGCAATTCTCACGGCTATGACATGGCACCGGAAACCCGGCAGGAAGTGGTGGAAGCCGCCGTTGCCGCACTACCAGCCAGCAATGTACGGGTATCCGGGCCGTTCCAGGCCAACTGGGATTCACTGAAAAAAAATTACCAGGTTCCCACCTGGTTCAATGAAGCCAAGTTCGGCATTTTCATGCATTGGGGCCTGTATTCTGTTCCAGCGCATCACACTGAGTGGTACGAAAAGCATATGTATGGCGCTGACAGGCAGTGGCATGCCAGCCATTTTGGCGATCAGGAAAAATTCGGCTACAAGGATTTTATCCCCATGTTCAAACAGGAGAAATTTGATCCTGATGCATGGGCAAGCCTGCTCAAAAAATCGGGGGCCAAGTTCGTTGTTCCCAGTGCGCAGCATCATGATAATTTTGCCATGTGGGATAGTGCCGTCACACGTTTCAATGCCAAACAGATGGGGCCAGGACGTGACCTGATTGGTGAATTGGCCAAGTCTGTGCGTGCACAGGGATTGAAGTTCGGGGTTTCCAATCACGGGATAGAAAATTTTCAATTCATCAACCCTCCTGCTGATCTGATAGCCAGGCTGAAAGCGAAAAAAGCTGACCTGTATGATCCTGAATGGGCCGACTTTTATAACGTCGCTGACCGCAGTGATGAAGCATGCAAGAAGTTTCTGGTGGACTGGTACCTGCGCAATGTGGAGCTGATCGACAAATACCAGCCAGACATGTTGTGGTTTGATAATGGCGTTGACCAGCGCTATCTTGACCCGCTCAAATTGCAGATTGCCGCCTATTACTACAATCGCGCCAGTCAGTGGGGCAAGCAAGTATCGCTGAGCACCAAGAAAGCTGCGTATTCGCCAAGTAATCAAAATACCGAGACTGTCGCCTCCATCATTGATTTTGAAAAAATCGGTGAAAGATCACCTTCCGGCATTCGCCCTGGTGCCTGGCAGGTGGATGAACCCATAGGCAGCACCTGGGGCTATGCCGAAGGCATGAAGATCGCCAGCCCGGCCAGTATTATTGCCAAACTGGTTGACACGGTCAGTAAAAACGGTACTTTGCTGTTGAATATTTCCCCCAAGGCAGACGGCACTATTCCTCAAGAACAGCAAGACACCTTGCTTGCCATCGGCGAATGGCTAGAAGTGAATGGAGAAGCGATTTACGGCACGCATAGCTGGACCAGTTTTGGCATGGGTGGCGGCCGCAATGAAGCAGGACCAAGCATCCGCTTCACCGTAAAAGCGGATAACTTGTATGCCATCGTCATCGGGGCAAAACCGGGCGCAGAGCTGCTGATTACCCCATTAAGCACAGCGACAGTGTCTGGTAGAGTCAGCCAGGCCAACCTGCTGGGTAGGGCAGAAAACCTGACATTTGTACATGATAAGGCTGGCTTGAAGCTACAAATACCGCAAAACTTGAAGGCGTTACCCGCCTATACGGTAAAAATCACCGGCCTGAAGATGAATCCAGCTTCCGCAACCCGCTCAGGCAACCCTGACTGGTAACGAAAGCCCATGCAAAGAAAACGCTTTATGTAAACGCTTCATGTTTCCTTGGCATATCCGTGTCCGTCGCTATTCCAAATTCATATACTTTGGTCTAGTTAATTCATATTTCTTATCATGAGTGCCCATCTACACTCATGACTTCACTTGCCAAACCATTGCGTCATGAAAATAACAAAACTGACTACTTACCGTGTTCCTCCAAGGTGGATGTTGCTGAAGATAGAAACCGATGAAGGTATCGTCGGTTGGGGCGAGCCTGTCATTGAAGGGCGGGCCCGTACCGTAGAAACTGCGGTACAGGAATTTGCTCCCTATCTGATAGGGCAAGATCCGGCCCGCATCAATGATCTCTGGCAAGTCATGTATCGTGGCAGTTTTTATCGTGGTGGTGCCATCCTCATGAGCGCCATGGCCGGTATTGACCAGGCTTTGTGGGATATCAAGGGCAAAGCCCTTGGCGTGCCGGTCTATCAGTTGCTGGGCGGCCTGGTGCGTGACCGCATGAAAACCTATAGCTGGGTGGGTGGCGATCGTCCTGCCGATGTCATAGCCGATATTCGCCGTCTGCGCGAAGCAGGCTTTGATACCTTCAAGATGAATGGTACGGAAGAATTCGGCATGATTGACAGTGCCGCAGCAGTTGATGCTGCCGTCGGCCGGATTGCAGAAATTCGTGAAGCGTTTGGTAGCCAGATTGAATTCGGCATTGATTTTCATGGCCGGGTTGCTGCACCCATGGCCAAGGTGTTGTTACGCGCACTGGAGCCATATCGTCCCCTGTTTGTAGAAGAGCCGGTATTGGCCGAACAGGCAGAATATTATCCACGCTTGGCAGAAAGCACCTCGATACCGCTGGCAGCAGGTGAGCGCATGTATTCCCGCTTTGAGTTCAAGCGCGTGTTCGAGCAAGGTGGGATTGCCATTGTGCAGCCTGACCTGTCGCATGCAGGTGGTATTTCTGAATGCCACAAAATCGCTGCAATGGCAGAAGCCTATGACATTGCCCTGGCACCGCATTGCCCGCTGGGGCCGATTGCCCTTGCTGCGTGTCTGCAACTTGATTTTGTAGCCCATAACGCAGTCTTGCAAGAACAAAGCATGGGCATCCATTACAACAAGGATGCAGAATTGCTTGATTACGTCATCAATCGCGAAGATTTGCGGATCACGGATGGCTATATTGCCGCTTTGCCGAAACCCGGCCTTGGCGTGGAAATTGACGAAGAGCGCGTGAAAGAAGCCAGCCTGCGCGCCCCCGACTGGCGTAACCCGCTGTGGCGTCATCCTGACGGCAGCGTTGCGGAATGGTAGGCATGAATATGGAACGCAGCAAGGACATCGCACCCCTGAGTGGCAATGAAGATGTGCGCCTCATAGGTATAGACTGGGGCAGTACAGGGATGCGGGTTTTTTTGATGAGTCAGAATGGAAGGATCATCGGCCATCGTGAAGCGGCATCCGGCATTTCCGTCATTCAGGGCGGGAAAGCCGCTTATATGCGGACCTTGCAGGAACTCGCCGGTGACTGGTTGACCACCTGGCCAGACGCGCCCCTGCTGGCATGCGGCATGGTCGGCAGCAAGCATGGCTGGCAAGAAGTGCCATATGTGAATTGCCCGGCAGACGCACAACATATTGCGCGCAATGCCATTCGTGTTGATACCGGCAGTTTGCTGGCAGCGCCGTCCAGCCTGCACATTTTGCCCGGCCTGCTGTATCGGCCAGAGGCTGGTGCGCCTGATGTCATGCGCGGTGAAGAAACCCAGATAGTTGGTGCTCTGCAAGGGCAGTCAGACTGGGCCAGCCAGTCATGCATAGTCATGCCGGGCACCCATTCCAAATGGGCCAGCATCGTGGATGGGAAGGTGCATGCCTTTGCCACCCATATGACAGGTGAATTGTTTGCCGTACTTAAGCAGCATTCGGTGCTGGGCAGATTGATGCCGGCCGCATCGGATGGTGCTGCAGGCAGGGTTGAAGAAGACGAAGCCTGCTTCATTGCCGGCCTTGAAGCAGCGCGCAAGATGCTGGGGCAGGGACTCGGGCATCAATTGTTCAGTGTACGCACCCTGGGTTTGATGGGCGATATGCCGTCTACGGGCTTGCCTGATTATTTGTCTGGCCTGCTGATTGCCAATGAACTGCTGGCTGGTCTGCATTGGCGCACGACACATGGTCTGGGGCATGCTCCCCTGATACTGATAGGTGACGCTGCCCTGTGCGCTCGTTATGCGCGCGCTTTGTCCTATCTGGGCGTCAAGCCTGATGCTGTGCTGGTGAATACGGCACCTGCCGGATTGTGGCACCTGGCTAGCGTCGCACGTCTGGTGTAATTCAGTCCTGCCTGCATCTACCGCATCCACTTTATCTGGAAAACAGTGCATGAAGACTTCCCTCATCAGTTTTGATCAGGCATTTACTGCTTTACCTCTGGTTGCCATCCTGCGCGGCATACGCCCAGAAGAAGTGCAAGCCATTGCCATGGGTTTGTATGAAACCGGCTTTCGCATCATAGAAGTACCACTGAATTCGCCTTCTGCGCTTGAATCGATTAGCCTACTCAGCCGCAGCCTGCCTGAAGATGCATTGTGTGGTGCTGGAACGGTATTGAGTGCCGATGCAGTAAGACAGGTGCATGAAGCTGGTGGTCGTTTGATCGTCATGCCGCATGCAGATACGCAAGTCATCAGCGAAGCCAAGGCGCAGGGCCTGTATTGCGTACCTGGCGTATGCACACTGACAGAAGCATTTGCTGCCTTGCACGCCGGTGCCGATGCCGTCAAACTTTTCCCGGCTGAATTGATCACTCCACCTATCGTGAGCGCCATGCGGGCGGTATTGCCGGCGACTCTGCGCTTGTTGCCAGTAGGCGGCATTACCCCGGACAACATGCAAGCCTATCTGCAAGCGGGTGTTAGCGGTTTTGGCCTGGGTTCTGCCCTGTACAAGCCAGGTATGGATAGTATGGCAGTGCAGCAGCAGGCACGCAGGTTTGTTGCAGCGATCAGGACGCAGTCACAAGGCAGTACATCCGCGTAAGCAAGGAGTTGATTATTTGAGAATATCTATTCCTATTTGATATAGATAATTCTTAAAATTGTATTTGTTCGGAATAGCTGCGCTTGTTATCTTATTGTTTAAGTGATAGTGCAGTTTGTAGCTACAGGTCTGGCCTTGCCAGACATGGATGATGGATATTAATTGCCCCTGTATTCCATGGGGTCTGTTTGCAGGAAGTCTATGTTAGTCAATCCGCTTTTTCAAACCGAGTCATCGGCCAGCAACAAGGCCAGCCTGCAACAAGCAGTGACTCATCATGCGACTCTGGGTGAAGGCCTTGGTTGGCATGGTGCGACAGAAAGCTGGTGGTGGACCGATATCGAAGCTGCAACTTTGCAAGCCTGGTCACCTGGTAAGCCCGTGGTAACCTATAAATTACCAGACCGGCTAGGCTCATTTGCACATTGCCAGTCAGGACGCATCTTGCTTGGTTTGGCCAAGCGATTGTGCTTTACCAGCCTGCCAAAAAATTCAGTAACTGGTATGGCAGCGGCATCAGTCAGTCCTGCGAGTGCCAGTACCACCAGTACCTCCAGCGCCACTGCAGCAGTGCAGTTGCCGGTGCAGTCGCTGGTGGCAGTTGACCCTGCAGAAACACGTACACGTGTGAATGATGGCCGTACCGACAGGCGTGGTTACTTTGTGTTCGGCACCATGAATGAGGCGGCGGAAAAGCGTCCCATCGCCAGCTTTTACCAGTTTTCCATGCAATATGGCTTACGTCGCCTGGCTTTGCCTGCTGTGGCAATTGCCAACAGTATCTGCTTCAGTCTGGATGGTAAAACCATGTACTTTACCGATACCCTGACGCGCCGTATCCAGCAATGTGATTATGATGCTGAATCGGCAAAGGTAGATAATATCCGTCTGTTCGCCATACCAGACGACGACAAAGCCTATCCGGATGGTTCTGTCATAGACCAGCAGGGCTGTCTGTGGAATGCCGAGTGGGGCGCAGGCAGTGTTACGCAGTACGCGCCGGATGGGCGTCGTTTGCAAAGACTGTCCGTCGCCACCAAGAACCCTACTTGCCCGGCGTTTGGCGGCATCAATGGTGACCAGTTGATGGTTTCCAGCGCCCGCCAGGAAATGAGTGCCGAAGAGCTGTTGCGTATGCCCGGTGCAGGCAGCCTGTTTCTGCTGCAGATGGACGAATCGCTGGCTGTTCCTGATACCTTATTTGATGACAATCATACTGGCGCAGTATTGCAACCAGTCCCTAAAACAATAAAGAGACAATGATGATGAAAAACGCAATGAAGAAAGTCTGCTCGCAACTGATAAGTGCGACCCTGACTGCTGGTTTCCTTGGCCTGGCTGCGGTTTCGGTCGCGCAGGCGGCTGATCCGGTAAAAATAGGTTTCCTGGTCAAGCAGGCGGAAGAACCGTGGTTCCAGGATGAATGGCGTTATGCAGAACAGGCAGCCAAGGAAAAAGGTTTTACCCTGGTTAAGATAGGTGTCGCCAATGGCGAAAAAATGATGGCTGCCATTGATAATCTGGCTGCACAAAAAGCCCAGGGCTTTGTGATATGTGCGCCAGATGTCAAGCTGGGCATCGCGGTGGAACGCGCTGCCAAACGGAATAACCTTAAAGTGATGTCGGTAGATGATCAGCTTGTCGATGGCGGCGGCAAACCGATCGCGTCGATTCCACACATGGGTATTTCTGCCTATGAAATTGGCAAGCAGGTTGGCCAGGGCCTGATCGAAGAAATGAAATCACGTGGCTGGAATATGAAGGACGTTGGTGCCATGCGCATGGCCTTTGATCAACTGCCGACCGCGCGTGAGCGTACTCAGGGTGCAGTGGATGCATTGAAAACAGCAGGGTTCCCGGTCGCGAATATTGTCGATGCAGCACAGGCAAAAACCGATACAGAAAGCGCCTTCAATGCTGCCAATATCGCCCTGACCAAGCAAACCAAATTCAAGCACTGGGTCGTGTTTGGCATGAATGATGAAGCCGTGCTGGGGACCGTAAGGGCAGCCGAGGGCAGGGGCCTGCGTAGTGATGCGGTGATAGGCATAGGCATAGGCGGCAGCAAAACCGCCTTGAATGAATTTGCCAAACCTAGCCCGACAGGATTTTACGGCACGGTATTGATCAGCCCCAAGCGTCATGGTTATGAAACCTCGGTCAATATGTACAAATGGATCGCTGAAAACAAGGCACCAGCACCATTGACATTGACTACCGGTGTATTGATGACTCGCCGCAATCAGGCTGATGTCCGCGCCGAATTCGGACTTTAGGATATCACCTGCCATGTTGTCATCTCAGGTTACATCTCTTCAGTTTGAAGAGGTCTGCAAATTTTTTCCGGGTGTGAAAGCACTCAATGGTGTCAGTTTTGAAGCGCATGCCGGTACTGTTCACGGTTTGCTTGGTGAAAATGGTGCCGGTAAATCCACGCTATTGAAAATACTGGGTGGACAATACAAACCGGATGGCGGACGCCTTTTGCTGAATGGCCATGTTTGCCATTTCACGTCAGCTGGCGATGCCATTGCGGCAGGGATTGCCGTCATCCATCAGGAATTGCAATATGTTCCTGAGTTGACCGTGGCAGAAAACCTGTTATTGGGTCGTCTGCCTCAAAAGCTGGGCTTTGTGAACCGGAGCGAAGCGCGCCGTATGGTCAGCCAGCGTTTGCAACAAATGGGCGTGGATTTGAACCCGGATGCCAGATTGTGCGATTTGTCGATTGCCCAGCGCCAGATGGCGGAAATATGCAAGGCCTTGCTGCAGGATGCACAAGTCATCGCTTTTGATGAACCAACCAGCAGCCTGTCTTACCGTGAAAGCGAAATTCTGTTCCGCCTGATACGTGACCTGCGTGCGGCCGGGCGTACCATTATCTATATATCGCACAGGCTGGAAGAGTTGTATGCATTGTGTGATGCCTGCACGATTTTCCGCGATGGCCGCAAGATTGTCACCCATCCCGTCATGGCTGATGTTCCGCGTGATGTGCTGATCAACGACATGGTAGGACGAGAACTCAGCGATATCTATGATTACCGCCCACGCACCATTCAGTCTGAAAGACTGGTGGTCAGGCAATTGCAGGGCGAAGCACTTCCCACCGGCCAGGATTTCAGCGTGCGCGGTGGCGAGGTAGTGGGATTTTTTGGCCTGGTTGGTGCTGGCCGCAGTGAGTTGATGCGCCTGTTGTATGGCGTTGACAAACGCGGCGGTGGCTCCAGCGTGGTACTGGACGGTGCTGCAGTTTCTGATCGCGGCCCCGCTGCTGCAATTGAAGCAGGTATCGTGCTGTGTCCCGAAGATCGCAAAGAGCAGGGCATCCTGGCGCAGGCGTCGGTGGCCGAGAATATCAATATCAGTTGCCGTCGCCATGACTTATTAGGTGGTTTGTTTTTAAGACATAAACGAGAAGCAGAACTGGCTGATCGCTTTATTCAAAGATTGAAAATCAAGACCCCGAATCGTGAGCAGGAAATCCGCTTGCTGTCTGGCGGCAATCAGCAAAAAGTCATTCTGGCACGCTGGCTGGCAGAGCCGGGTATGAAAGTATTGATACTGGATGAACCCACACGTGGCATCGATGTCGGTGCGAAAAACGAAATCTATCGCATCATTCACGAAGTCGCAGAGCGCGGCTGCTGTGTCATCGTCGTATCCAGCGAATTGCCTGAAGTATTGGGTATCTGCGATCGCATCATCGTCATGCGCGAAGGGCAGATCAGCGGCCAGCTTGAACGTGCCCAGGCAAATGAAACAGCAGTGCTTGGTCTGGCTTTGCCGGATATGCAAACCACATAATTTTTACAGGAATCTTCCATGTCTTCCCTCAGTTCTGCACAGGCAGATGATGCATCGGCAGTTCAGCAGCCAACACTCAAGCAAAGTACAGGTATGAAAACTACTCAACACTGGTTACAAGAACAGAGCATGCCTCTGGCGTATGCCTTACTCTTCGTGGTGTTGTCATTCACGGTAGAGAACTTTTTCTCGACGACCAATATTGTTGGACTGATGCTCTCGGTTGCGCAAATCGGCATGGTCGCCTGCACCATGATGATGTGCTTGGCGTCGCGTGACTTTGATTTGTCGGTTGGATCCACCATTGCATTTTCTGGTGTACTGGGCGCGATTATCCTGGAACGTACTCAAAGCATCACGCTGGCAGTCGGTGGCGGTTTGCTGGCCGGTGCCCTGATTGGTGCCGGGAATGGTGTGCTGATCGCTTATTTGCGCGTGAACGCCCTGATTGCGACACTGGCCACCATGCTGATGGTACGCGGTCTTGCTTTTATCGTGTCCAAAGGGCAGGCGGTAGGTATTTCAAATGAGACCTTCATCAGTTTTGGTGACGGACGCCTGTTCGGCTTACCTTACCCTGTGCTGGTGGTGGCAGCATGTTTTCTGGTATTTGGTGTGTTACTGAATCACACGGTTTTTGGTCGCAATACGCTGGCGATAGGCGGTAATCCGGATGCTGCGCGTCTGGCAGGCATCAAGGTAGAACGTTTGCGCATATGGATATTTCTTTTGCAGGGCCTGATCACTGCATTGGCCGGCTTGATCCTGGCTTCGCGCATCACCAGCGGTCAACCGAATTCTGCACAGGGCTTTGAACTGGATGTCATCTCTGCCTGCGTACTTGGTGGCGTATCCCTGCAAGGTGGCAAGGCCAGGATATCCGGCGTACTGGTTGGTGTATTGATCATGGGTACGGTGGAAAATGTCATGAACTTGCTGGACGTTGACGCCTTTTATCAATACCTGATGCGAGGCTTTATCTTGCTGGCTGCCGTCTTGCTGGATCAGTTGAAAAGCCACGCAACACGCAAATCATGATTGACCATTCTTCACAAACGCAAGCTTCCGCATCAGGCAGGTTGCAGGGTAAAGTCGCCATAGTGACGGGGTCTACCCTAGGTATAGGCGCGGCGATTGCCCGTCTGTTTGTACAGCAAGGTGCGCGCGTGGTTCTGAATAGTCATAAACATGACGAAGCGGCGGCGCGTATCATTACAGAACTCGGAACCGACAACAGCATGTTCATCCAGGGTGATGTTTCCGACGCCGCAGCAATGCGATCCGTGGTGGAACAGACCCTCGCAAGATTCGGGAAAGTGGATGTGCTGGTCAATAATGCCGGCATGAATGTGTTTGCCGACCCTCTTGAAATGAGCGATGAAGAGTGGCAGCGTTGTTTTTCTGTTGATCTTGAAGGTGCCTGGAATACTACCCGCGCCGTCTTGCCAGCCATGTTGGAACAGGGTGCTGGCAGCATCATCAATATCGCATCGGTACATGGTCATAAAATCATACCTGGCTGCTTCCCTTATCCTGTGGCCAAGCATGCGTTGATAGGGTTGACACGCTCACTGGGCATAGAGTACGCCGCACGCGGCATACGTGTGAATTCGATTTCACCCGGTCTTATTCTGACTGAGGCCATACAATCCTGGTTTGCCAGTTGCCCTGATCCCGTGGCGGAACAACAACGGCAGGCTGACATTTTGCCTTGTTGCCGTATAGGTGAGCCGCAAGAAGTCGCCTATACTGCAGTATTCCTCGCCAGTGATGAAGCACGTTTTATTAATGCGACCGACATCTTGATTGATGGAGGGCGATCACAGCTATACCATGATTAACCTCTGACCACTATTCCACATTGCTGATGCCATGAGCAACTCCAGCCCCGACCGTTTTGTCCGCACACATTTAAAAACACGACACCTGGTGTTGCTGGTCGAACTGGGCCGGCATGGCTCTATTTTTCATGCTGCTGAAGCAGCGCATCTGACGCAACCGGCAGCATCTAAATTACTGACCGAGCTTGAATATGCACTCGGTGTGCAATTGTTTGAACGTTTGCCACGTGGTATAGCACCCACCTGGTACGGCGAGATCATGATACGGCGTGCCGGTGCTGCACTGGCAGAAATGGACGCAGCCCATCAGGAAGTGATGGAGCTGTTATCGGGTTTAAGTGGCTGCGTGTCCATCGGTGCCGTGATGACGCCATCCACCAACCTGATTCCCCAGGCGGTCACCTTGCTTAAATCACGCCATGCGCGTTTGCATGTCGCGATACAGGTCGATACCAGCAAGATACTGATACAGCGTTTGCGTGCCGGTGAACTGGACATGGTCATAGGGCGGATACTGGATACGGAATCCGCCGCAGAATTGAACTTCGAACCTCTGACAGATGAGCCACATAGCCTGATCGCACGCAGCAAGCATCCACTGGCCCAACGTCCGCAACTGACACTGGAAGATCTCGCACACGAAGCCTGGATACTGCCTCCAGGAGGCAGCATTTTGCGCGATCGTCTGACGGCTTTATTTTTATCACATGGGCTTGATCAACCGACGGAAACTGTTGAGACCCTGTCACTGCCGGTGATCACCAGTCTGCTGCTGGCCAGTGACATGATCGTTGCTTTGCCAGAAGACCTGATCATGACCTATATTGATTCAAATTTGCTCACTGTACTTCCATATGATCTTGGATTGCGCATGGATGCCTATGGAATTGTCACCAGAAAGCAACACCGTCTCTCACCAGGTGCGCAAGCCATGCTCGACACCTTGCGTGAGTTGGCACTGCAACGCTCGAATAAATAATCACCCTCAAATTTTCACAAAGCGCACAACATGCTTTTTAAAAGCATGCCATGCGGAAACTAAGCTGGGTATGGTTTTGCGGGCGGTGTGATGCAAAAAACAATGGCTTTATCTTCGTTTAATCGTCTTTTTTTCGTTTTCAATATTGCATGTTGCGACGCATAAAAATGCAATAAAACGCAATGATCACATTTAGTCATTTTCATATTCTTCCGTCTGAAACGATCAAATTTCTGCTTCAAAACCAATCACTTTGTTGATTCTTTTTTTTGGGATTCGTAATTGCAATTCATCATCACTTAGAATCAATTTTGTTGAATGTGCTTGTTTTAATGACAGACCAAATCGATGGTCGGAACACAGCCAATAACACAGCCAATATATGGGCAACAACCGGAGGAGATCATTGTGTTAACTAATCGCAGCAAGAAAGTATTTTTCAATCCTAAACTTAAAGGTACAGCATTGGCTGTACTGTCCGTCATGGCTGCCAATTCAGGCATGGCGCAAGATACCAAAAAACCTGACGATACCAAGGAGCAAGCCGATCAGGTTGTCGTTGTTTCCGGAACACGGAAATCGGTCGCTTCTGCCATTGATAGAAAACTGCGTGCTGACACCGTTGCTGATTCCATCGTTGCTGAAGACATTGGTCAATTCCCGGACAAAAACGTCGGTGAAGCACTGTCGCGTGTGACTGGTGTACAGCTCGAACGTTCTTTTGGTGAAGGTAGTAGCATTTCCATCCGTGGTGTCGAGCCGGATTTGAACAGGATTGAAATTAATGGTGTGTCGGTACTGAGTACTACTGGCACGGCCGGTCGTGGCGCCGATTTGCGTGAATTGCCTGCTGAATTGATTTCTTCCATAGACGTTATCAAAGGCGTGACCGCCAATATGACGGAAGGTGGTGTTGGTGGTACGGTTCAAATCAACACACGCAAGCCGCTCGATTTCAAAAAATTGACTGTCGTTGGTACTATCGCTGGTGAACAGGCACCTCAACGTGGTGGTGTACAGCCTCGTGTCAACTTTTTTATCACAGACAAATTCCTGGATGGTCGCCTTGGCCTGATGGCGAACGTGATTTATGACAAGGTCTTAACACGCGGTGATTTTTCACGCAATACGTCATGGCGTTATTTCCGTGACTGGGATTTTTCTGCTGATAAGACTGTCGCTAGCACAGATCCAGTACTGGCAGGCGTGGCTACCAAAGCAAATTGCTCCAATTTGAGCAGCCCGGCGAATGCGACGCAGACTGCAGCAGTGGCAACAGCCGCCTTACAGGCTAACTGCGTGTCTCAATGGAATGATTATTCACCACAGATCGCCCGTTACGGTATCTGGGAACGTGATCATGAAAGAACATCGGCTGAATTGACAGCGCAGTACAAATTTACTGACCGACTGAATGCTTGGGCAAGTTATCAGACCAACATTCAGAATCAAAGGTTGCGTGACTACAATTACGGTACAGACTTCAGTGCAACGTCACGTTTGTCCAGCACAGGTACTTTGCCTACCTATAATGCAACAACGGCTGTGCCGACCGGTGGTTCATGCACGCCGATTTCGACAACAACGACGCCAGCTGGCATGATTGTAGAAAATCATATCGTTACTCAATATGTATTGGGGAACTGCCTGGTGCCAGGTAGCGCAAGTTCACCAAACGGTGGTCAGGCAGCTTTTAGTACGTCCTTGCGTGATTATGCATTGAAAATTGATTCAAAATACACGACAGCTGGCTTCAACTATAAAGGAGACAGACTGGATGTAGACGGCTTGATTTCTTCTGCTAAAGCTACGTATAGCAGCGATTCGAATAATTTGGTATTGACGCAAAATGCGCCAGGATTGCAAGTGAATCTTGATTCGTCTGGTCTGCCACATTTTACGTTCCCATCGGGTTACAATCCGACGAATCCTAATTCTTATGTTTCTGCACAATTGCAATACCGTCCATCAGAAACGATTAATAAGGAAGATCAGCTCAAACTGGATTTCAAATATAAGCTGAACAATGATTACATATCACGTATCTGGTTTGGTGTGCAGGCACAGCAGGCAAAAGCCAGCCAGTACAATGGTGGCGGTTACCTGGCAAGTGCGGGTAATGACCTGGTCAGCACCGCTGATGATGTGTATGTGCAAACGGCAAACATTAATCAGACATATAACTACGATCCACTGAATACAACCAGTGCAGTGCGCGCTACAGTTGGCCCAACAAATCTTGCGGACGTGAATGCCTGGACCAAGTCGATCAATGGCTCTGCCATGGCAGCGTTGGCGCAGTCTGTATTTTCTACTTCGCCAGGGACTTTCTTCAAAGGCTATAGCGCCGGAAATGTGCCTGCAAATTGGGTCGCACCGTCTTTTGCAAGTGTAGGTTCGTTGTTTGACTTGGCCCACTTCAACCACGATTATCTGTACAACGCGCCTGGCAGTGACGGCAAAACGTATGCGCAGATTCCTGCATTCGTTATCGATGAAAGAGTTAAATCGACATACTTGCGTGCGGACTTTGAAACAGAATTATTTGGCAAGGAAATCTTTGGTAATGTGGGTGTTCGTTACACACAAACGCATGACATTTCTCAGGGTTTGTTCAAGCAACAAGTTAATATAGAAAAAACACCTGGATCGACTGCTTTTACTACCTATATTGTCTCTAATTCGGTAACGAGTATCGATAACACTTACTCAAACGTATTGCCTAGCTTTAATGCAGGCGTATGGTTAATCCCTAATCAGTTCCTGGTGCGTCTGGGCTGGGGTAAGGTCATGGCTCGTCCACGTATTACTGATATCGTCCCGAATGCAACATGTACCAAAAATAGTGGTTCTATACAATTTGGTGGCGATGGAACGGACGATTGCACGGCAGGTAATCCATCTCTGAAACCATTCCAGGCTACCAATACAGATTTGAGTTTGGAATACTATCCAAATGCTGATAGCCAACTTAGTCTTGCGCTGTTCCGTAAAAACATCACGGTCGGTAACGCAGTTAAAACGAATGTCTCAAATGTTGATCTGTTCAAGGACGGCACTTTGTGGGACGTGACGATGCCAATGAATTTCCCTGGCGCCGTGACTCGTGGTATGGAACTGGCAGGCAGAACAGCATTAACCTTCTTGCCTGGCATTCTTAGTGGCTTTGGTGTTGATGCCAATTATACGCGCATGAATTTCACCTACGCTCCAGGTACAGAACAACTGAATCCATTGGACGGATCGATTCTTCCATACGCAGGTTTATCCAAGAATGCGTATAACCTGGGTCTGTGGTATGACAAGGATAAGTTTAATGCACGCCTTGCCTATCACTATCGTGATCGCTATTACACAGGTACTTTAGACGTCTCAAAAAATCCTGTGTTTAATGAAAAAACCGGGTACCTGGATGCGAAGATCCAATATCGTTACAATCGCTTTGTTACTTTCTCATTCGAAGGTAAAAACCTGACTGATCAAGCGAATATCACTGATGCTGGTGATCTGTCCCGTCCGAATGAACTGGCATGGTATGGACGTCGTTACTTTGTAGGCGTGTCGATCAAAAATTAATTTGTAGGGCGTTTTGGAAAGCGTAGTAGTTAACACCAGCCATTCTTGACCAAATGGCTGGTTTTTTTTCATCATGAAAAACATCAGGATGCCTGCCACCTATGCTCACTGCATACTCTCTTATCTTTTACTCTTCTCATGACCTCGTTTTTTAAATACCGAATAAGCATTTTTTCTCTGTTATGTATGGTCGTGATGATGGTCAGTGGCCCGCTGGCAGCGCAAGCAGTTTTTAATAATCCACTTATCAAGAATCGGGCCGATCCTCAACTATCCCTGCATGCGGATGGCTATTATTATTTCACCGCCACCGTGCCGGAATATGATCGCATTGAATTGCGACGTGCCAGAAGCATCAATGATCTTGGTACGGCAGACGCCAAAGTGATCTGGAGCAAACACGCAAGTGGGCCTATGAGTCACCACATCTGGGCACCAGAATTGCACCTCATCCAGGGTAAATGGTACGTGTACTTTACCGCTGGCAGAGCCGAAGCCATTTGGGATATTCGTTTGTATGTGCTGGAAAATTCTTCAGCCAATCCTTTGGAAGGGGAATGGATAGAGCGTGGCCAGTTAAAGACTGGTAGAGAATCTTTCTCGCTGGATGCAACTACCTTTGCGCTGGCGGGGCAACGTTATCTGGTGTGGACCCAGCGTGACCCGGCACCGGACAAAAAAAATACCAATATTTATCTGGCGAAAATGGATACACCTTTGTCCATTACAGGGCCAGTCGCTTTGTTGTCGCGTCCCGACTATGACTGGGAGAAAGTGAAGTACGAAGTCAACGAAGCACCTGCCGTATTGATCAGAAATGGCCGTGTCTTTATTACCTATTCTGCTAGCGCAACCGACGAAAATTACTGTATGGGCTTATTGACCGCATCTGCAGATGCTGATTTGCTCGATTCCAAGGTGTGGCAAAAATCTGCCCAGCCGGTATTCAAGACGAATGTGGCAAATGCCCAGTATGGACCAGGACATAATTCGTTCACGACTAGCCCCGACGGTAAAACGGATGTGTTGATATATCACGCCCGCGATTATCGTGAAATCAAAGGGGATTCCCTGTATGACCCCAACCGCCATACCCGGGCACAGGTATTTTACTGGCGTGCAGACGGTACTCCCGACTTCGGCGCACCTGGCGCTGCCACCATCAACCTGGGAAAACGGGCAGCCAAGCCCCTGTTTCGTGATCCAGTGATGGATGGTGCAGCAGACCCTGTCCTGGTACGCAATGCCAAGCTGGGGAAATGGTGGATGTTGTATACCAATCGCCGGGCCAATGCATCTGAAGCGCGTGGTGTCACCTGGGTGCATGGCACACGCATAGGCATTGCCGAGTCAGACGACGAAGGAGCGAACTGGCACTATATTGGAGAAGCCGATATAGAATTGCCACCGCAAATGGGTGGCGCACAAGCTACCCATTGGGCACCAGACATTATCCGGGCGAATGATGGCACTTATCACATGTACCTGACGGTGGTGCCCGGCATCTTTGAAGACTGGAAGCATCCTCGTTACATGGTGCATCTGACCAGTCAGGATTTGCGTCATTGGCGTAATGCCAAAGTCTTGCAACTGGCGTCTGAACGCGTGATCGATGCTACCGTGTTACGTTTGCCGCAGGGTGGGTATCGCATGTGGTACAACAATGAAGTGGACAAGAAATCGATTTACTATGCCGATAGCCCGGACCTGGAAAACTGGACAGATAAAGGCAAGGCCGTTGGTGATCAAGGTGGCGAAGGCCCCAAAGTCTTTCGCTGGAAAGATCAGTGGTGGATGATTACAGATGTGTGGCGTGGCCTGGCTGTATATCGTTCCGATGATTTGTTAAACTGGAAGCGCCAGGTTGGTAATCTGCTTGAAGTACCGGGACACGGTGAAGATGACGAAGTAATAGGCGGTCATCCGGATGTCGTCGTCAACGGCGACAGGGCATTTTTATTTTACTTCACTCACCCTGGCAAACGTGGGCCAGACCAGAAAAAAGATGGTATGGAACAGAGACGCAGCTCCTTGCAGGTGGTTGAGTTATTGCATACGGAGCAGGGCTTGCGGGCAGATCGTGACGCGCCTGCCTATGTACGTTTGCCTGCAGAATAATCAAAGAAGTAGTTAAAAAATGCACTGAAAAATGCATTGAAAAGAGAACCTGAAATGAAACCTTAAAATGGGAGCGAATTATTCGTTCCCATTTTATTTGCTCCCACTTTATTCGTTCCCATTCATGAGGTTTCCGTCAGCCACTTTGCTGCTTTTATCTGGATGTCACCAGATCCAGCCATTTGTTTTTATAAGCCGACCAGCCTTTTGGCTCAAGTTTGCTGACATTGATTGAAGTTTCACTCATGTTTGGTAACTGCTCCCAGTGATGCAGCATCCAGGCGCCGTAAGTCGTGCCACTGGTATCATTTGACAGCATGATGTCTTGCTGTGGCCGCAGGCTTGCCAGCAAAGGGGCGAAGTAAGGGTTATTGGTAAAGCTTCCTTCGACGATGATATTTCCCTCTGAACCCAGCTTCGTCAGGCAATAATCCGTCATCAGAACACAATACAGGGTGGCAAGCGCATATCTTTCCTGCATATTTTCTGGTGCTTGCCCTGATATCCTGGCAAGCTGTCCGGAAAATGGACCACCTGATTCAGCGAAGCAGGGCAGGGCGAAGCTTTCCTGACTGATCAGTTTGCTGATATCGGATGGCGTGCAGGTCACAGGTTCCTGGCCTGCCAGGGTGGCAAATTCTCGCCCGCCCATAAACCGCATGCAGGAAACTGCTTCACCCAGTACATTGGTGTTGGCCAGCATGTCTGCATCTTCATCCAGGCAAGATTGCGACGCGCCCAGGGCTGCTGCGATCATCCAGGTGCCGGTGGATAGCACCGTGCATTTTGTATCCTTGCCGGCAGTATGCAAATGACGCAGCAGGGAAGCATTGCTGTCGTGGATGCCACATATAATCTGACAGTTTTCGGGCAGGCCGGTTTCCATTGCCAATGTCGGACGTATTTTTCCCAGCCTGGACCAGGCTTGCTGCATGGGCGGGAACCGCGGTGTCCACCCCTTCTGTTCTGTCAGGGAAGAGTATTGCTGTCGGTTCGTGTCCCACAGGTCAGTATGGCATCCCAGCGAACTGACTTCCGTCGCAGCGATGCCAGACAGGCGCCAGGCCCAATACTGTGGATACATCAGGATATGTGATGCACGTGCAAAATCAGATGGATAAGTGCTTTCCAGCCAGGCAAGTTGGCGGGCCAGATTCAGACCGGCTGGCAAATTGGGCGAATAACTTTGCTGGTAAGGAGGGCGCAGTGGCAGGTATCTGCTGTTTTCCTGTTCTGGCAGATCTGACTCATAATCCAGAACCGGCAGCACCAGGCCCTTGTCATTCACTAGCGCGGCGGTCGCACCATGGGTCACGGGGATAATTGCCGTCACCGTAGCAATGCGGGAAAACTCACTAAAAACGCGCAGCATCCATGCCCATATCCGGTCGGTATCATGATGCGGATAGATACCGTCCTGGACAATATTGTTGGGACACCGCTGCTCAGCCAATGGTTTTCCCTGCGCATCCAGCAAGCTGAGTTTTACATTGGTCTTGCCTATGTCCAGTACGATACTGGCGTCCGCTTTTATTGTTTCCATTGGTGCTGTCTGGCTGCCTTGCATATTATTTTCTTTGTTTTTTACGGTTCAACAAACGAGGCAGGGCGATGGTAATCAGCAGCAAAATACCGACCACTATGGTCATGATGATGCCAGGTATATTCGCCAGTGCCATGCCGTAATTGACGACGCCCAGTGTCAATACCGCCAGGAACACACCAACGATGGTGCCTGCTCCGCCAGCAATGCTGACACCACCCAGGATAACCATGGTAATGATTTCCAGCTCCCACCCTGTGGCAATATTCGGGCGCGTACTGCCTATGCGTCCGGTCAGTAAAAAGGCGGCCAGACCTGCCATGGCACCAGTCAGTGTAAATAACATGAAACGGTATTTGTCCACCGACACGCCGGAAAACCTGGCCGCAACCGGGTTATTGCCTATGGCGTAAATCCTGCGACCCAAACTGGTAGCATGCAGGATGATGGCGAACAGAACGACGAAGAACAGCAAGATGATGAACTGCCTGGGGATGAAATCAAAAAAATAACCCTGGCCCCAATCAATCAGCAACTGTGGATAGGCCGTGAATGCCTGATCACCCAGCACCACACTGGCCAGACCGCGAAACAGGGATACGCTGCCTATCGTCACCACGATGGATGGCAGGGCAAAACGCGTGACCAGCAAACCATTCAGGCTGCCGCAGGCCGCACCGGTGAAGACTGCAATAAACAGCAGACTGTAGGCGGGCAGGCCAAGCGAATTGGCAAGACCCATGGCAACAGAACAAAGCGCCAGGATACCGGAAACTGAAATATCAATTTCGCGACAGATAATCAACAAGGCCATGGGCAGGGCAATCAGGGCCTTTTCACTGAAGTTGAAGGTGCCATCTGCCAGGTTGTGCAAGTCAAAAAAATTCGGTAGCAGCAGGCTATTGATGATGAATGCTGCGACAAACAGTAAAGCCAGCAAGGTTTCCCAATGGGAGAAGAATTTCTTGAACTGAAATTCTTCCTTGTCGCGTATGGTATAGCGTGAGCTGTTGGTTGGTGATGTCATGGTGGTGGTGTTCACGTACTACTCCTGATTGCATTCTTTTGCAGCAGTTGCAAAGGCAAAATCTGCCGGCTGCCTTTTTTGTTACTGCGCGCATTGATCATGACGGCAGTCAGAATGACCACACCTGTCAATGCACTTTGCCAGAATGGGGAAATTTTAACGACCGGCAGCGCATTGTTGATAACTGCCAAAAACAGTGAACCCAGCACCGCGCCAGATACCGTACCTGCACCACCGGCAATATTAATGCCGCCAATGACGCAGGCTGCAATGACGGTAAATTCGAAGCCATAGGCAATTTCCGTATAGGCCACCGCATAACGTGCCACCCACAAGTAACCGCACAAGCCGGCCATCAGGCCAGACAATCCATAGGTCCAGAACAGGCGGCGCGGGGTAGGGATGCCGATATAGTTGGCGGCCGTAGGCTGGTTGCCAATGGCATACAAATCCCTGCCAAAATGCGTATAACGGGCGAGATACCACATCAGTACAACGACGATGGCGGCAATCCAGACCAGATGCGTAATCCCCAGCAATTGACTGAGCGGGAAGGCAATGAAGTCAGCGGGCATCTGGTGTGACGATACCCAGGCACCACCAGACAATACGAAGACCAGGCCGCGGTAGACACTCATGGTGCCCAGCGTCACAACGATAGGCGGCAAGCCCAGATAACCGATCAGGTAACCATTGATCAGGCCCAGACCCAGGCCTATGGCCATCGCCACCAGTACAATCAGCAACAGCGGCAGACCAGGGAATTTAGACGCAAGCAAGGCCGACATCATGCCTGACAGGGCCAGATTGGAGGCAACCGACAAATCAATACCACGCGTGATGATGACAAACATCTGTGTCACCGCCAGCATGACCAGCAAAGTACTGTCGGTCAGCAAGTTAGACAGGCTGGACATGCCAAGAAAGATAGGCGCACGCAAGCCCACCAGGCCGATCAACAAGACGATCATCAATCCCAGCAATACTTCCCTTTGCTGCAGGTACTTCAAACGGTTCATGCTATTTCCTCTGCCATTTCCACTACTGATGAGTCGCTACCAGATGCTGCTGCGACGACGCTCTCTGGCGTGGCATGGGCTCTGTCAAATATTTTTTTGATATGTCCCTGATGCATGACAATGACGCGGTCTGACATGCCCAATACTTCAGGTAATTCGGATGACACCAAGATGACTGACAGGCCGGTCGATACCAGTTCGCTGATGAAGCGATGCACGGCAGCTTTGGAACCGATATCAATACCTTTGGTTGGCTCATCCAGAATGATGACCTTGGGTTTGGTCGCCAGCCACTTACCTAGCACCACTTTTTGCTGGTTGCCGCCCGACAGTTCGGCGATCATTTGCGTCAGGTGACTAGCTTTCAGTTCCAGTTGTTCACTGTAATGCCTGGAAATTGCAGCCTCTTCATTGCGACGTGCTCCCAGCAAGAACCCGATCCTGTCCAATATGGGCAGGGTGATGTTCTGTTGTACCGACATGGTCAGATGGCCGCCCTGGTGTTGCCGGTCTTCCGGTACATAGGCTATGCCGTGGGCAATGGCGTCTTTGGCGGATTTTATATCCAGGATTTTGCCTGCCAGGCTGACACTGCCGCGCACATTGCTGCTAAGCCCGAACAGGGCTTGCATGACTTCCGAGCGACCGGCACCAACCAGTCCATAGAAACCCAGTATTTCACCCTGACGCAGCGAGAAATTGATATTGTCGAATTCGGTAGGATGGCAAAAATCTTTCACTTCCAGCAGGGTGTCACCTATTGCCACTTCCTGTTTGGGGAAGGTTTGATGGATGGAACGTCCCACCATGAGCGATACCAGATCTGGTTCGGAAATATCGGCCAGTGCACCTTCGGCCACAAAATGACCATCACGCAAGACGGTGTAGCGATCTGCCACGGCATATATTTCATCAAACTTATGCGAGATGAAAATAACGGCAGTGCCAGCGGCGCGCAATTGCCTGATAATGCGATACAGTTCCTGGATTTCGCGCTGCGACAGGGATGCCGTTGGTTCATCCATGATGACCACGCGCGCATCTTGTGACAGGGCGCGGGCAATTTCTACAAAATGGCGTTGTGCCACACTCAGGTCTTTGACCTTGGCGCGCACCGGCAATGAAACTTCAAGCCGTGTAAACAGGCGTTCTGCCTGCGCTTCCATCAATGGCCAGTTCACACGTGCAGGAAAGCCGTGCATGGGTTGCCGGCCTATAAAAATATTTTCAGCAACCGTCAGTTCATCAAACATGACAGTTTCCTGATGCACTGCAGTGACACCTGCCAGCATGGCCTGTTGTGGTGTGGCAAACCGCACTTCTTTGCCTGCAATGTGCATGCTGCCACTATCAGGCTGGTAAATGCCGGTCAGGGTTTTGACCAGGGTGGATTTGCCTGCCCCGTTTTCACCTATCAATGCCATGACTTCGCCGGCACGGACGTTCAGCGCCACTTCATGTAATGCAATGATGCCCTGGAAGCGTTTGCAAATACCCTTCAGCGTCAGGATGGGTGGGGCCAGCGAACCGTCGGGCGCGATAGGAAACGGATTGTGCTCGTTCGTCATTAACATAAGGCAAGGAGATGATGGATAGGAAAACTCAGCCGCCGGTCTGACCGCAAGAAATGAATCTGTGACAGACAGCTGATTTTCTGTTTGCAGATGACCCGGCGACAGGTGCTCAGGTCAACATGTGTGGGCTTCTTTGCTTAAAATATCTTGGAGAACTGCTCCACATTATCCTTGTTGTAGGTGAAAGGAGGGGCCATGGCTGCTTCACCATTGGCGTCAATCGCGATCGTTCCCATGCGGCCAATGGCAAAACTGCCGCCAGCCTTGGCGTTCGGATTGCCTTTGACAAATTCATTGGCAATGTAAGTCGCTGCATAACCCAAATCGATAGGATTCCAGATAGCAAATTCCTTGACAGCTCCACTTTTTACATGGCCAGCCATTTCTGAAGGCAAGCCCAGGCCGGTAACGAATACCTTGCCGACCAGATGCTCATCCACCACCGCCTTGCTGGCGGCATTGATGCCGACAGTAGAAGGGGAAATGATCACTTTCAGGTTGGGATTGCTGCGCAGCAGGCCTATTGCTTCACGATAACTCTTGTCGGACTGGTCGTCGCCGTAGACGGTTGCCACCAGTTTCAGGCCTGCGAATTCGGGTTTCTCCAAATCCTTTTTCATGACATTGATCCAGATGTTCTGGTTGGTTGCCTGGGCAGATGCCGACAGAATAGCGATTTCACCCTTGCCACCGATGGCATCAGACGCCATCTGCAATTGCTTGATACCGATCAAATCTGCATTCGACGGGTTCAACTGCATCAACCGGCCTTCTGGCGCAATGCCGCTATCGAAAGAAATGACCTTGATGCCACGTTGCATGGCCTTTTTGGTGATCGGGACCAGCGCATTGGCATCATTGGCAGAAATGGCAATCGCATTGACTTTCTGGCTGATCAGGGAATTGATGATTTCAATCTGTCCTTCGGCACTAGGGGTGGTTGGCCCGGTATAAATGATTTCAACGTTACCGATTTGTTTGGCCGCTTCCTTGGCACCTTCATGTGCCGCATCAAAAAAACCGTTTCCCAGGTTTTTAACGACGATGGCAATTTTGACCTTATCCGATTTTTGTTCGCAACCCTGCAGTGCGCCCAGCATGCTCAGTGCCAGCGCTGCAAGTAATACCTTTCTTCTTTTCATTCCACTGTCTCCGGTTGGAACATGCTTGCTGACTCCATGTCATAAGCCTGATTAAATTTTGTAGCCGGGTACTTTACCGGCATCGCCTCTGGCGCAACGGTGATGACTTTGACGCCAGATTGCTCAAGCAACTGCACGGCAGAATCAGATGCATTGTTATCGGTGATCAGGCAGGAGACACGATTGAGTCCGCACAGTATCAAACCGGCTTTCTTGGCGAATTTTGAACTGTCTGCCAGTACGATCAATTCTTCGGCCTGGCTGATCAGGCGTTTTTCTGCCTGTATCAGAAGCGGGTCGACTTCCATCAAACCCAGCAGGGATAGCCCATATACGCTCATGAACATCTTGCCGGCATAGTGATGCTGGGTGATGTCGTTATCGAAAGGACTGAGGATTACATTTTGTTCACGGTAGACGCGGCCACCAGGAACGATGATTTCGTTTTCGCTCGATACCAGCAGGCGCTCAGCCATCATGAACGAATTCGTCAGGATTTTCAGCTGTTTGTCGACCAGGAATTCGGCCATCATGAAGGTGGTGGTGCCACCGTTGATGATGATTGTTTCACCATCATTGCACATATTGCTGGCGTAACGCGCAATAGCCCGTTTACGATCAGCGTAGCATTTGATATTGTTTTGAAAGGTTTCGCTGGTGAGCGCAATAGAACGCTTTTTCTGCTGCAGGTTTTCTGCGCCGCCACGTGTGCGGGTTAACAGATTGCGTGCAGCAAGCCAACTTATGTCGCGCCGGACGGTTGCCGGGGATGCGCTAAGCCACTCAACCAACTGCTGGACGCTTGCTGAATTGTGCTCGGCGAGCAGCTTCAGCAAACGCTTACGACGTTTGTGATTCACCATTTTTGTCTCCATCTGTAGCCGTCTTTTGTCTTTATCGAGGCATACCACCAGTCGTTGCTTTGTAATAATTTGCTGGCGTATAACGAGACTAATCACTTAAAAATCGGGCGTCAATCAAATTTTGATCAATCAGGTGATTATTTCCCTGGTTGGCAATCTACTGTTGGGAAAATCAATCATCATGCTGACTATTCTAATTTCAATCAGCGTCTTGATTGCTTCTGTATTGACACTCAATGCTGGCTGTTTTCTACTGACTGCCACCGCCGTACCGGACAAAAATGCAGTGCAATCACAAACTGCTCAATAGTTTCGGTAACCTCTCAGGAGACCAAGAGGTAAGGCTAAGAACGTGTTTGCGATCTGTAGCGAGCGAGTGTCAGCGGGGTGAAGAGCCGCGCAAAAAGCGGAATGTACTCAAGTACATGAGCATTTTGAGCAGCGCATGAGCCCCGATCACGCACGCGCAGTAAGATCGCAAACAGGTTCTAAGGAATTTGTCATAAAAAATATTAATCAATAACGGAGAGTGTATGACCTCAACGATTCAAACCGAGCAGAAAAAACCAATCACTTCACTTTGGGACGACGCATACGCAGCTGGCTTGTCTGAGCCAGAATTATTGCTGTATCGCTCGAATCTGCTCGGCTCTGATATGCGCATTACCAACTTTGGCGGTGGAAATACCTCGGCCAAGGTGATGATGCCGGATTACCTGACTGGCGAGCAGGTAGAAGTATTGTGGGTAAAAGGTTCTGGCGGTGATCTGGGAAGCATCAAGATGGATGGCTTTTCGACACTGTACATGGATAAATTGCAATCCCTGAAAGGTCGTTACCGTGGCCTGGCGCTGGAAGATGAAATGGTGGCTTATTTGCCACATTGCACCTTTAATCTGAACCCACGCGCTGCCAGTATCGATACGCCATTGCATGCGTATATCAATCGCAAGCATGTTGATCACATGCATCCTGATTCAGTCATTGCCATTGCCGCCTGCGCCAATAGCAAGGATTTGACGCAAAAAATATTCGAAGGCGAACTGGGCTGGTTGCCTTGGCAGCGTCCTGGCTATGACCTGGGCCTGAAGCTGGAAGCAGTTTCCCAAACCCAGCCGAATTTGAAGGGTATCATCCTCGAAGGCCATGGTTTGTTCACCTGGGGTGATACAGCCAAGTCGTGCTACGAGACCACGCTGGCGATCATTCAGCGTGCTGAATCCTGGCTGGAAGAAAATAGCCGTAAGCCGGCATTTGGCGGTGCCAAATACAGCGCCTTGCCAGCAGCAGAGCGCGCCAGCCTGGTAGCCCGTCTGATGCCAGTACTGCGCGGCAAGATCAGTAAAACAGAATTCAAACTGGGTCATTTTGATGACAGCACCACAGTGCTGGATTTTGTCTGCAGCAAAGACTTGCAGGCACTGGCTGCCCTGGGTACGTCTTGCCCTGATCATTTCCTGCGCACAAAAATTCGCCCGTTTGTGATTGATTTTGATCCTTCCAATCCCAACTTTGATCAACTTTTGAGCGGTTTGGATGAAGGCTTGCGTCAGTATCGCGCAGACTATGTTGCCTACTACGAGCGTTGTAAACATGACAATAGTCCGGCAGTACGCGATGCCAACCCGATTATTTACCTGATCCCTGGCATAGGTATGTTGTCTTTCGCTAAAGATAAGGCAACTGCCAGGATCGCCGGTGAGTTCTATGTGAATGCCATCAATGTGATGCGCGGTGCGAATGGCGTTGACAGCTATGTCGGCTTGCCAGAGCAAGAAGCCTTTGATATCGAATACTGGTTGTTGGAAGAAGCCAAACTGCAGCGTATGCCCAAGCCGAAAAGCCTGGCTGGCCGCATCGCATTGGTGACCGGTGCTGCCGGTGGTATCGGTCAGGCTGTGGCACGTCAATTGTTGCAAGAAGGCGCTTGTGTGATGCTGACAGACATCGATGGCGAGGCATTGAGCCAGGCACATCAGGTCTTGGCCAAAGTGGCAGGCAAAGATAATGTGGCGACCATCAGCGCCAATATCACCCGCGAAAGCGATGTTGATGCGATATTGAGCGAAACGTCCTTGCGATTTGGCGGTATCGATTTGCTGATCTCGAACGCCGGTATCGCTTCGTCTGCACCGCTGGATGAAACGACACTGGAAATCTGGGAGCGCAATCAGGATATTCTGGTCAAAGGTTACTTCCTGGTCAGCCGCAGCGCATTCCGCATCATGAAGCAGCAACAAATCGGCGGCAGCATGGTGTTTGTGGCCAGTAAGAACGGCCTGGTCGCCTCTGCTGGTGCCTCCGCATATTGCACGGCAAAAGCGGCAGAAATCCATCTGGCACGCTGCATCGCCCTCGAAGGTGCTGCGCATGGCATACGCGTCAATGTGGTCAATCCAGACGCAGTGATCCGTGGTTCCCGTATCTGGGATGGCAAATGGAAAGAAGAGCGGGCTGTCTCGAATAAAATCGATGCAGATGATATCGAAGAATTCTATCGTCAGCGCAGCATGCTGAAACTCAGCGTATTGCCGGAAGATATCGCAGAAGCAGTGTATTTCCTGGCCAGCGACAAGTCTGCCAAGAGTACAGGTAACATCATCAACGTAGATGCAGGCAATGCTGCTGCATTCACGCGCTAAAATATTAAAAGATTGACTGACCTGGATCTGATACCCAATACGGATCAGGTCAGCAACAGGTCAGCAACTACGGAGACATAAGATGGATAAAGTAATTGACCACGGTCAAGTGGCAGAACACAACGCCAAACTGCAACAGAATCTGGATGCAGACTATGCTGCCCTGGGTAGCATGCTGGCTAGGCGCGGACAGGATATTGAGCAACTGACAGCCAAAGCCCAGACTTTTGCCGTAGCCTTGCCAAGCTGGGGTGTCGGTACTGGTGGTACACGTTTTGCACGCTTCCCGGGCAAGGGCGAACCACGCGATGTCATGGAAAAACTGGAAGACTGTGCCGTCATCCATCAACTGACGCAGGCTACACCTACCGTATCCCTGCATTTCCCTTGGGATAAAAGCAGCGATCCAGCGGCCATGCGTGAATTTGCCAGCAAACATGGCCTGGGATTCGATACCGTCAATTCGAACACCTTCCAGGACCAGGCCAATCAGGCGCAGACATATAAATTCGGCAGCCTGACTGCCAATGCAAAAGCCGTGCGCGAGCAGGCGGTAGCACACAATATCGAATGTATAGAACTGGGCCGTGCACTGGGTTCCAAGGGTTTGACCGTATGGGTCGGCGATGGTGCAAATTTCCCGGGTCAGCACAATTTGCGTGGCGCGCTGGAACGCTATCTCGATAGCATGCGCGACATCTACAAGGCCTTGCCTGCAGACTGGCTGATGTATATCGAACACAAGCTGTTTGAGCCGGCATTCTATGCCACCACAATCGCAGATTGGGGTACCAGTTATGCCTGCGCAACCGAATTGGGTGCCAAGGCAAAATGCCTGGTGGATCTTGGTCACCATGCGCCAAATACCAATATAGAAATGATCGTTGCCCGCCTTGCGCAATTTGGCAAACTGGGTGGCTTCCATTTCAATGACAGCAAATATGGCGATGATGATCTGGATTCCGGCAGTATCAATCCTTTCCAGCTGTTCCTGATTTTCAATGAGCTGGCCGATGTTGCTCAACGTGACGGTGATGCCTTCAAGCCATCTTACATGCTGGATCAGTCACACAATGTGACCGATCCTATAGAAAGCCTGATGTCCAGTGCCATCGAAGTACAGCGTTCTTTTGTCCAGTCTGCACTGGTAGACCGCAAGGCATTGAGCGCGTATCAGGAAAATAATGATGTGCTGCTGGCTGCACAAACACTGAAACAGGCTTTCCGTACTGATGTCAGCCCTATCCTGGCCATGGCACGCGCCCGTTCTGGCGCAGCTATTGATCCGGTTGCCTGCTATCGCGCAACTGGCTATCGTGAAAAACAAGCTACACTCCGTCCAGCCAAGGCTGGTGCCAGCGGTAGCGGTATCGTCTGATTCAGCTCCCTCTGAAGCCTGTTTTGTCCTGTACTGTTGCACATTTTTTGCGTAATGGTGATTTGCTTCAGAGGGATTTTTCATCGCCATGTCTCCATATGGAATATCCTTAGCAATAAGCTGATCTCCATTCAGGATAGACACCTGCTCTCTGTTTGTCTGGACTATCATTTTCTATGACCAAGCCCGCATTTACTGTTCTTGAATTGCGCACCAGCGTCCTGTTTTCTCTTGCCATACTGTGTACCACACCAGCGATGGGGCAAAGCAAGGCAATCCCAGCGAATTTGCCATCGGTAAAGGAAGTTGTCAAAGCCTTTGCCACACCGCCCGATGATGCGCGTCCGATGGTGCGCTGGTGGTGGTTTGGACCATCGGTGGAAAAGAAGCAACTGGAACGTGAAATACTGGACATGAAAGCAGGTGGTTTCGGTGGCTTTGAAATTCAGGCTGTCTACTCCATGGAACTGGATGATGCGGCCAAAGGCACACACAATTATCCGTATTTATCGAAACAATTTCTTGAACATGTCAGCTTTGCCAATGACAAGGCACGTGCCAACAAACTCAGGGTAGATATTACGCTGGGCAGCGGTTGGCCCTACGGCGGGGTGCATGTGACGGTGGGCGATGCCGCCAGCCGTTTGCGTGTCGCCGTGATCGAACTGCCAGGTGGGAATGAAAGTTTTGCCTTGCCAGTCATCATGAATGGCGAAAAATTACTCGCCAGCTTCGTTGCCGATGGTACTCCCAAACAACTCGATAGCAGTAAATTGCAGTTATTTGAACCGCAGGTACTGCCAGGTAAAAGTGGGCGTGCAAGTGTCAAGGCAGCATCTGCTGACCGCGTGGTCGTCTGTTATATCGCCAGCCGTACCGGCCAGCAGGTCAAGCGTGCCGCTTTGGGCGCTGAAGGTTTTGTGCTTGATCACCTGAGCCGCAATGCGATTGATCATCATCTGAAAACCGTGGCTGAACCACTGTTAAAAGCCTTTGGAAAAAATCCACCTTACGCCGTCTTTTCTGACAGCCTTGAAGCCTATGGCACCGACTGGACAGATGATTTCCTGGCCGAATTCCAGCGTCGTCGTGGCTATGACCTGAAACCACATCTGCCAAAAATCGAATACGGCATCGGCGCTGATGCCGCCGCCATACGGCGTGACTGGGCATTGACACAAACCGAACTGGCAAACGAACGCTATCTGGTACCGGTGAATCAATGGGCAAAAGCCCATGGTACGCGTTTCCGCTCCCAAACCTATGGCGAACCGGCTGTGACCATGTCCAGTAATCGTCTGGTTGATTTGCCGGAAGGCGAGGGCTATCAATTCCGCCAGTTTTCTTTCACGCGCTGGGCGACCTCCGCTGGCCACCTGTATGGCCGCCCCGTCATTTCTGCTGAAACCTGGACCTGGCTGCATTCACCTGCCTTTAGCGCGACACCGCTGGATATGAAGGCAGAAGCCGATCGCATGCTGTTGCAAGGCGTCAATCAGTTCGTCGGTCATGGCTGGCCGTATACCCCACCAGGCACGCTGGAACCGGGCTATGCCTTCTATGCGGCGGCGGTATTCAATACCCATCTGCCGTGGTGGAATGTCATGCCGGATGTCAATGGCTATCTGCAAAGAATGAGTTACCTGATGCGCCAGGGTAAGCCGGCAAACCAGGTCGCTGTATTCCTGCCTACGGACGATGTCTACGCGACCCTGTCTTTGGGCAAGGTGTCCGTATCGGCAGAAATGGGCAAATATGTGACACCGGAATTAAGCGCACAGATACTCGACGCCGGGCATAACATCGACTATGTGGATGCCGAATCCGTCATGGAGCTGGGCGTCAATTATCCGGTGCTGATATTGCCGCATGTGACACGGCTGTCGCCGGCAGTGATCGCCAAATTGAATGACTATGTACGTGCTGGTGGCAAAATCATCGCTGTCGGTGGCAAGCCATCGCTGGCACCAGGCTACCTGGATGCGGCGCGTATCAGTGCAGAAGTGCAGCTTGCATCAGATACCCTGTTTGCCAATCAGGACAAGGTCAGTCTGGTCAACAGTGACAGTGCAGTTGGCGCTACCTTGAAGGCCGCCGTTCCGGCCGATATGGAACTCAGCGCTGAAAAAGAAAACATAGGCTTCATACGTCGGCAATTGACTGATTCGGATGTCTATTTTATTGCCAACACCAGCAATCGTGATGTGACTGCGAATGCGGCTTTCCGCAGCAAGTATAAAGCTGCCTACTGGTGGAATCCCTATGACGGCAAGATCAGCAATGCCGATATTAAGCCGGTGTTACGTCTGGCACCGTATGAGTCAAGGGTCTTGGTTCTGACCGATACGCCACAGAATGCCCAGTCAGAACCCAGGTTGGCAGATGCCACCACCATCGTGGATTTAAGCCATGACTGGAAAGTGCAGTTCAGTGAAAAAACACAGACGGTGAATATGTCCAGTCTGCGTTCATGGACAGAGGATGAAGCAACCCGTTATTTTTCCGGCATTGCAAGCTATACCAAAGACCTGGAACTGAACGCAGCACAACTCAAGGACAGCAAGCTGACCCTGGATTTTGGTCCGGGTACGCCGTTGGAGGTGACACCTAAAGTACCGAGCGGCATGCGTGCCATGCTCGACAGCCCGGTACGGGAAGCTGCGGTCATCTTCGTCAATGGCCAGCGTGCCGGTTCAGTATGGAAACCGCCTTACCAGCTGGATATCAGCAAGTTACTGCATGCCGGCAATAATCACCTGGAGATACAGGTCGCCAATCTGGGATTGAATGCCCTGGCTGGCCATGCTCTGCCCGATTATCGCCTGCTGTCTGCGCGCTATGGGCAACGATTCGTCCCGCAGGATACACATCTGATACAGGCTCAACCAGCCGGTATTCTTGGACCACTCAAGCTGATAGGCGCGAAGTTGCAATGAAATTGTTAGCACGGCGCTGGTTGCGCCACACTGAAATGGTATTTGTCTTGCCCATGCTCTTGCATCTGGCAGTCGCTGCGGCGTTGATGTCCATACTGATACTGACATCGTTCACCGTAGCTGCAAAAGAGATCAGTGCCGGTACCTACGGTGCCAAAGGTGACGGCAAGACGCTCAATACCCTCGCTATACAAACAGCAATTGATGCCGCTGCCAAAGAGGGTAATACCTTGACGTTCCCGACTGGCACCTACCTGACCGGGGCCTTGTTCCTCAAAACTGGCGTCACACTGCGCCTGGATAAAGGTGTCACCTTGCTGGGCTCACAAAATATACAGGATTATCCTGTCATGCCTACCCGGGTTGCCGGTATAGAGATGAGCTGGCCGGCAGCGCTGATTAATGTGTACGAACAAAACAAGGTTGCCATCACAGGCGACGGTGTGATTGACGGTGACGGCAAGATATTCTGGGAAAGTTACTGGAGCCTGCGCAAAACCTATGAGCCCCGTGGCCTGAGATGGGCATCGGATTACGATGCCGGTCGCCCGCGCTTGCTGCAAATCTACAAGGCATCTGATGTGCGCGTGGGTGACGGTTTGCTGTTGCGTCGCTCAGGTTTCTGGACCCTGCACATCTGTTATTCGGACAGGGTGGTCGTTGATCGCCTCACCATCCGCAATAACGAAGGCGGGCATGGTCCATCCACTGACGGTATAGACATTGATTCATCCAAAAATATCCTGATCCAGCAAGCTGATATTGCCGTCAATGATGATGCGATAGTCTTGAAGGCAGGACGTGATTCTGACGGCCTGCGTGTCAATCGCCCGACAGAAGACGTGGTTATCCGTGACATCACTGTCCGCGAAGCAGTTGCCGGATTGAGTTTTGGCAGTGAGACTTCAGGCGGTTTTCGTCGTATTGAAGCATATCGCTTCACGGTCATGAAAGATGTGCCAGTGGGCATACTCTTCAAATCGGCACACACACGTGGCGGCTTTGGTGAAGATTTGAATATCCATGATTTCGTCATGACTGATGTACCTGTCGTATTACGTGTGATCATGAACTGGAACCCGCAATACAGCTACGCAAAGATTCCCGATGATGTGAAGGATGTCCCGGCCTACTGGAAAGTGTTGGTGACGCCTGTGCCAGAAAAAGATGGAATATCCCGACTGCGTCGCGTTAATATCTCTGGCATCAAGGCACGCGGTGCAAAAACTGCCTTTGAAATTGAAGGGTACGCGCAAGCTCCACTGGAAGATTTCAATCTCAGTAAGCTCGATATTGAGGCAAGTACTGGCGGTTTTATTCGTTACGTAAAACGCTGGAAGTTGTCAGATTCCACACTGGTTTTTGCAGATGGCAAACCGGTACAGATATCAGCAGATTCTGAAATATCGGGCTTGACCGTAACAGGTAAGACATCTGACGCTGCAAAGTAAGCATGAAGCAAGCAACAATAAAATGAAGGAGAACACGTTGAAAATCGCAAAAAAATACCTGATGCTCGCCAGCCTGGGTTTTGTCGGCAGCATGTTGCCAGCCTGTACCTGGGCGCAAAACTATCCGCTTCCCACGCCAGCCATGCAAGTCATTATCGACAAGGATACTTCACGTCATTTTGGTGACGCGCCGGCGGATGCTGGCCCGCTGGCAACTGACCTGTCAGCAGAGCTCGAAGCAGCAGCTATAGAAAAAGTCTTACGCAAGGTGGCGGACTGGCAATTGGCCCGTTCGCAAGCCTACTTTGGCCGTATCTGGACATCCAGCGTCATGTACACCGGCTTCATGGCAGCGTCAGAAGCAACGAATGACAGTAAATACAGAGACGCCATGCTGGCCATGAGTCAGCAACATCAATGGCAATTGGCCAAACGTCTGCCCAATGCGGATGACCAGAGCGTGGCGCAGACTTATCTGGACTTGTATTTCCTCAACAAACAGCCTGAATTCATCACCCCGACCAGAGCTGATCTGGATACCCTGATTGATCTGAAGACTCTCAAGCCAGGTGATGACCGCCTGCCATGGTGGTGGTGTGATGCATTGTTCATGGCACCGCCAGTATGGGCAAAAATGTATGTGGCAACAGGTGAGCGCAAATACCTGGATTACGTACACACCCAGTGGAAAAACACTTACGATCTGCTGTACGACAAACAAGAACATCTGTATGCACGCGACGCCAGCTATGTCAACAAGACTGAACCGAATGGCAAGAAAATTTTCTGGTCCCGTGGCGAAGGTTGGGTAATGGGTGGCTTGGCCAGGACACTGGACTATATCCCCAAAGACGATCCGCAACGCCCGTTCTACATACAGCAGTTGCGTGAAATGTCAGCCCGCATTGCCCAGTTGCAGGATGAAAATGGTCTTTGGCATGCTGGCTTGCTGGACCCGGCCACCTATCCCTTGCCAGAAATTTCCGGTTCTTCCCTGTTTGTATATGGCATGGCCTACGGCATCAATCACGGTATTCTTGATCCCAAAGAATACCAGCCTGTGATCGCCAAGGCATGGAAGGGTATCCTGAAACATGTGTATGCAGATGGCCGCTTGGGTGGCATACAACAGACTGGTGCCGAACCCGCCTTCTACAGACCGGCATCCAGCTTTGATTATGGTGTCGGTGGCTTTATGCTGGCCGCTGCCGAATTGAAGAAGATGGTCACAGTCAAACCAGCTAAATGACAGCAGGAGAGCCAGTCATGATTACCCGTGCTTTCCGGATGAAGCTAAAGCCAGGCAACGTAGAGGAATATCACCGCCGTCACGATGATTTGTGGCCAGACCTGGCAGAGGCTTTGCGCGCTGCCGGTATTTATGATTATTCCATTTTTCTGGATGAAGAGACTTTGCATCTGTTTGGCGTGCTCAAACTGCACCCTGATCACCAGATTGATGACTTGCCTAAACATCCTGTCATGCAACGCTGGTGGGATTATATGGCAGACCTGATGGAAGTCGAGGCCGATAATCGTCCCAAACAATGTGCCTTGAAACCGGTGTTTTATTTCGAATAAATAAAAAATCGCCAGCCCATACCAAGATATGCGCTGGCGATTTTAGTATTTTTCTAGCTGCTTATTTCCTGCTTATTTCCCCGGTGACTGGCTGTCGGATTGCAATATTTTTCTGTCTCTCAGCCAATCTTCGGCACGGTGCGGCCAATCGGATGCGTTGCCGTTACCCAGTCGCATACCCATGCCATGCGTACCACGTTCAAACAACAGCATTTCCGCCGGCACGCCAGCTTTGGTCAAGGCCTGGTAAAACAGAATGCTGTTTTCGACCGGGACGGTTTTATCACTTTGGGTATGGATTAACAAGGTAGGGGGTGTCGTGCTGCTGACCTGTTTTTCCAGTGACATCAATTGCAGGGATTCTGCGCTGGGCGACGCACCCAGCAGGGCTTTACGCGACCCTGCATGTACCGACGGGTCTTGCATGGTAATCACGGGATACATCAGTATCATAAAGTCAGGGCGTGCATTGACACTGTCAAGCGCAGCACCGGTGCGGCCCAAGGGGTGATCAAACAGAGTGCCAGCACTGGCCGCCAGATGACCACCCGCCGAACTACCCATCACTCCGATACGGTTGGGGTCTATACCATATTGCGTTGCACTGGAACGTACCAGGCGAATGGCACGCAAGACATCCTGCAGGGGGGCAGGGTGGCCAAATTCTGCCAGGCGGGATTTCAATACAAAACTGCTGACACCCAGGGTACTGAGCCAGTTGGCATATTGCTCTCCTTCACGCAGGGTAGACAGACGCACATAGCCGCCGCCTGGGCAAATGATCACGGCGCTGCCATTTTTTCTGTCGGCGGCAGAAGGATAAAAAGTCAAGGTGGGTTCACTGACATTGGATGTACGGCCATCAGCAACTTGTTCTGGTCCTATGTTTTTTGCGCCGGGTACACCTTCTGGCCACAAGCTGATGGAACTCGATTGTGCGTGAGAAGTAGAGATAGAGGCCGACAAGGCCAGTAACAAAATGAAAAAAAGTCGTGTCATGGCAGTAAATGAAGTATGTTATAAAAAATCCCGCTGTCCTGGATAAAGCGGTTTTGCATTAATACAAAAAAAATCGATTCCATTTGAGAAAGAACATCATGCGTCAACTTTCGCGTTTTTTAAAGCATTTTCAATTGTCAGTATTGCCTGTTGCATCCATCCTGGCTGTCATGGTCAGTCCTGTGGCGAATGCCGATGAACTGTTCAATGGCCATGATTTCAAGGGTTGGGAAATTCAAACTTCACCCGCAAGCAAGATGGAAGAGGTGTTCAGTATCGCGGCTGATGGCGTGATTGCTTCTGCCGGCAAGCCTTCGGGTTATATCGCTACGACGGAAAGCTATAAAAATTTTTCGCTGCATGCAGAATGGCGCTGGACTGGTGCCGCCGGTAATAGTGGTGTGCTGATCCACATCAGCTCTGGTCCCAAGGATAAGGTGTGGCCACTGAGCCTGCAAATTCAAACCAAATACAAAAATGTTGGCGACCTGTTGCCCATGGCTGGTGCCAGCTTTGCCGAACCCCTGACCACAGCCGAGGGCGCCTATCCCCCCATCAAGGCAAAACTGGCCGACAGTGAAAAACCCGTTGGCGAATGGAATAGCTGCGACATTCTTGCCAGGGACGGGTCTGTTGAAGTCAAGATCAACGGCATAGTGCAAAACAGGATCACCAAATCCAACCCGGATTCTGGCCATATCGGCTTTCAGCTTGAAGGCACCGCGTATGAACTGCGCAATGTGCGCATTCAAAAACTGGATTGATACCCGCAAGCGCAACCTTGTTGATCGCATGATTTCGACATACCTGTCAATTCGGTACAGGAATAATACAGATATTCAGTGTCCGGTTATCTGCAGACAGCATGGCTGACTGGATTTCTATCTTTTTGCCATCCGGGCTGAATGTGGGGTGAGGGTGATCCGCTGCGGTGTCCTTGTGCCCGGTGCTGAGCATGCTCATCTTGCCGCTCAACCGGTCTATCAGATAGATGCTGCGGCTGAAATCGTCACCAACTGCCCAACGGCCATCGCTTGATCCATGCACATGCCATAAGCCACTGCCTGATGGTGTTTGCCCTGCAATGCGCATTTCACGTGTACGCAAATTCACTATGGCAAGGCCGCTGGGTTTTTCACGGGTGCCGGCATTACCCCAGCCCGGATCTTGCCCCGGGTTGGCACCTTCAGCGGCAGTACCCTTGTTGGTGCCATTATTTGCTCCACCATTTGTTCCACCGATAGTGCGATGACCCATAATCGCCATCGCAACTTCATCTTTTGAAATGACCGCTTCGTGGGTTACCCATTCATAGTCAGCTTCCGGATACAGTGGGCGCAAGCCGCTGCCGTCTGCCATCACAACCCAGGTACGCTGAGGTGATTTGCCGCCGGTTTCCCAGCAAAAAATAATTTCACCCGGATTCCACAGATTGGCCTGGATATGACCGATCTGGAACGGTACCGAAACAACGTGGCGTATTTCACCGGTCTTGACATGCATTTTTGCAATGCCACCAGGGCCTGCACCCATGTTCCTGGGGCCGAAGCTTTTCTCTTTGCGGGTCGCTTTAGCCAGGTATTTTGCCGCTTCCTGTGAGGTTTCGCGGAAGTATATCCATTCATCTGCGGCATCCAGTGCAAGGTCGGCGGCTTGCCCGACTTCGGCTGGTACCACGCCGCATATGCGCTGGTAGCTTTCTGGCGGTTTCATCTTGCCGGCTTTGCTATCGGCAAATACCGCAGCAAGATCGACTTCCACCAGTTCAACTGGCGAAGCCTGACGTGGCCGGCCAAATTTCCCTTCGCGCGGAGATTTATCTGTAGTCCGCATGAAATACAGCTTCATGGCCCGTGTCGACACATTCAACATGCCGGTATAGCCGCCTTCAGATACCTGCACGATATCCCCGGTTTGCTCATTGACTGCCATCGCTTCACCTTTTGCGATGCCAGAGCGAAAGATCACCCATTGCCCGTCTGAAGTCCATTGCGGATGGGTGGGGTAGATTTTTGAATCGCCGTGCGGCTGGCTGGTCAAGAAGGTCAGCATCACCCCGGTGACCGGGTCTTTGACCACTTTACGCTCGCTGGGGAAGCGATGACCTATTTGTGCAGAGGCAGATGTGGACACCAGACAGAACAGGCACAGGAAAAGATGCAGGATACGGGAGGACAAGATGCTTGCAGGTAATAGACGAGCAGATAAGCGGTTCATGGAATTTTGATAGGTTTGGAAGGAATCGGTTAAATCCCGGATGATCATTCCATGTTTGAATGAAATGACGTCAGTGGTGCCTATTGTGCTTGGTTTTCAGGCAGTTTTCCCAGAATTTGCACTGCACAATCAATAGTGATCATTTTTTTGATTCTTTAAATATGTCTTACAGTCAATTGCAAGCTCTCGAATAAAATGAAATCATGTGAAGAAGCCGTTGATATTCCCGCATGCACACCCGTGTATGATGATCTTCAGCCTTCCTCTACCTGACGATACTTAACCATTATTCTTATCATCCATTTATGAATACCAGTATGTCTGCGGTGCGCCGCCTGATCTGTGTAAGTGTGGTGGGCTGGACCTGTTCTGCCCTGGCGCAAACCACACCACCACCTGCGGTGAATACCGACCCCAATGCAGCAGCGCGTATTATCTTGCCCGAACCGGCGAATTCGCATTTGCCTTCGGTGTTCTTTATTGGTGATTCGACTGTGCGCAATGGCCGGGATGATGGTCAAAACAAGGGTGCAGAAGGGCAGTGGGGATGGGGCAATCCCATCAAGGCCTATTTTCAGACGGATAAAATCAATGTCGTCAACCGTGCCATTGGTGGACTTAGCAGCCGCACTTATCTGACAGGCGGGCACTGGCAAAGAAGTCTGGCATTGATGAAGACCGGTGATTTTGTCATTATGCAATTCGGTCACAACGATAATGGTCCACTTAACGACAACAGCCGTGCACGCGGGACCATCAAAGGCATAGGCGAAGAGGCGGAAGAAATCGATAACCTGCTGACCAAACTGCCAGAAACGGTACACAGCTATGGCTGGTATTTACGCAAATTTATTGCCGAGGCCAGGGCTAAAGGCGTACAGGCTATTGTATGCTCCCCGATACCACGCAAGAGCTGGGACCCCAGCGGTAAAGTCAATCGCAGCAAAGCCAGCTATGGCGGCTGGGCTGAACAGGTGGCACGGCAGGAAAAAGTGGATTTCATCGACCTGAATGAAAACATCGCCACCGCCTACGACAGCATGGGCAAGGATGAAGTGATGAAACTATTCCCGGTGGTGACGCCGGACGAACATACGCACACCAACCTGGCTGGTGCAGAATTCAATGCGCGCGTGGTCGTGGCGGGTATCAAGACTTTGCAATATGCACAGTTGAAAAACTATTTAAATGATAAATCAGCCGATATCAAATCGACTGATGCATCGCCAAAATAGCCGTTCAGGAAATGATCTGCATATCTCATTTGCGAAATACCTTGCGACTGGTTTGCATGGCGATTTCAACTGTCGTCACCATGATTCTGGCTTTGCCTGCTACTGCACAATCCACAGAATCTTCTTGCAGCCAGTGGGGCAAGCCCGGTAAATTGATTTACCAGGATGATTTTGATACTGATCTGCGGCAGTGGCAGGTAGAGTCGGCTGATACGCTGCATTCCAATATCAGTGTTGCCAATCACCAGCTTTTGATTGATGCCGCGGCAGGGGTGACGGTGTGGTTCAAACAAAAATTATCTGGTGACATACTGGTCAGGTATACGCGCAGGGTAGTGATGGAACAGGGCCGTAATGACCGCCTGTCTGACCTGAATCAATTCTGGATGGCGACCGACCCACGTAATCCGCACATCTTTACCCGCAAAGGCGTATTTGAACAATACGACGCTTTACGCCTGTATTACGTCGGCATAGGCGGCAACACCAATACCACGACCAGGTTTCGCAAATACCAGGGCAATGGCGAACGCACTCTGCTGGCGGAGTTGAATGGCAGCGATGCCTTATTACAGGCAAACCGCGACTACGTCATAGAAACTGCGGTGTACCAGGGCTGCACGCGCCTGCTGGTGGATGGGAAAGTTTTCTTTTCGTATCAAGACAAAGATGCCCTGCGGGATGGCTACTTTGGATTCCGGACCACGCAATCCCGGCAACAAATACGTGATTTCAAGATTTACCAGTTGGAATGAATACCCGCAAGACCTATTTAATGAGCAAAATAAAGAGCAAAATAAAGAGCAAAAACCGATGACCAAGATGAGACAAGAAAACCAATCACGCCTGCGTTCGACATTAAAATTGTTGGCCATCGCAGGCATCAGCTGCATGCTGCCGTTTAGTATGGGCATGAACACGGCAATAGCCGCAGGTAAAACAAACAACGCAGGCAAGCCAGCCAATGATGTCACTGCGCCACTGCATTTGATGCAACCCGCTTACCCCACGCCATATGGACCGCCGACCGCAGAAGATGTCAAGAAAGTGCTGTATCGCGTGCACGCCTATCTGGATAGCGTCACGCCTGCCAAGATTATTGATGGCAAAACGAAGAAACAGATTACTGATTTTTCCCAGATCAATGACGATACGATACTGGCCCCTGGCGATTACCGCCTGACCAGCTATGAATGGGGTGTCACTTACGCAGGCATGCTGCTGGCCGCCAGTGCTACAGGTGATAAACGTTTCAGCAATTACGCCAGTGATCGCCTTGGTTTGCTGGCCGACCTGGCACCGCATTACATTGCACGCCTGAAAGCCAATCCGAAGAGCCCTTCACCTATCCGTTCATTGTTGCAGCCCCATGCGCTGGATGACGCTGGTGCCATGTGTGCCGCCATGATCAAAGCTACCCGTGAAGGTGTCAGCAACAAACTGTCAAGCCTGATTGATATTTGCAGCAGCTTTGTCAGCACCAAGGAATTCCGCTTGCCCGACGGCACGCTGGCACGCAACCGGCCACAAGCAAATACCTTGTGGCTGGATGATTTGTTCATGAGTGTGCCAGCATTGGCGCAAATGGGTAAATTGACCGGGGACACCAAGTACTATGATGATGCCGTGAAACAGGTCAAACTGTTTTCCGAACGCATGTTCAACAAGGAAAAAGGCGTGTACATGCATGGCTGGGTGCAGGATATGGGCGTTCATCCACAATTCCACTGGGCCAGGGCAAATGGCTGGGCCGTCATGACCATGGTTGAGTTGCTGGACGTATTACCACCAGAGCATCCTGGTTACGCCGACGTATTGGCGCAATTGCAGGCCCATGTCAAAGGCCTGGCGTCATATCAGGACGGTACAGGATTCTGGCACCAACTGCTGGATCGCAATGACAGCTACCTGGAAACATCTGCCACTGCCATCTATACCTACGCCATGGCACACGCCATCAATCGTGGCTTTATCGATAAACGTGCCTACGCACCGGTAGTCATGCTGGCATGGAATGCAGTTGCCAGCAAAGTGACGCAAAAAGGCCAGGTCGAAGGCACCTGCGTGGGTACAGGCATGGGCTTTGATCCGGCGTTTTACTACTATCGCCCGGTGAATGTATTTGCTGCGCACAGTTATGGCCCGGTGTTGCTGGCCGGTGCAGAAGTCATCAATTTGATGAAGGCCAATACCTTTGAAATCAATGACAGTTCATTGCAGGTCAAAATAAGCAAACCATAATCGGGTAGGCCCCAGGGAGGCATTTCAATGCGATACGAAATGCCTCCGTGATCCGTGTATTTTCCTGCATTTTCTTGGCATTACACTGAGACAAGCGGTAAGTGCGCGTCCGGCCCCAAAGCATCACACATTTCTCCCAACTGCCGGACAGTTGACTCTAATGCACCTGTATGTTTTTGCAATAAAGATTTGGCCTTGTCGCCATAGCCTGTGGATACCGATGGATTTCCAAGCAATTGACGCAGGCAAGCTAGCAATTGCTCTGGAGTGCTCAATTGCAGTACCGCTTGCTGTTGCAAAAAAAGAGACGTGATTGCCTTGAAACCGTCCATATATGGGCCACACACGATGGGAAGCGCTGCTGCTGCCGGCTCAAGTAAATTTGAACCACCGCCAGACGATGCGTAAAAGCTGCGCCCCATGATGGCAATATCGGCGCTGTAATAATAACCCTTGAGAATACCAACTTCGTCCACCAATAAGATGGGGCAGGGCGTGCAATGCGAGCCAGAACTGCGGTGATAGTGAAAGTTTCGCTGTTCCATCCAATTTCCAAATTCTTCAATTCGCTCCAGGCTTCTGGGCGCAAGTATCAGGAAAAGATTGGGGTGCTGCAGTGTCAATGCATGGTAAGCATTGACGATGAGCGCCATTTCCTTGATTTCAGCAATAGACGCAGCGACCAGGGTAATTGAATTTTCGGCGTGACCATTCATTTGTATTGCGTTCAAGCTTGTTCTGGCATGCGCTATTTGCCAAAGACTGGCTGCGGCGCAGTCAAATTTGGCACTGCCGACAAAATGTAATTGCTGGTCTGAAAACCCCGTCTCTGACAGTACCTGTCTATCTTCGTGATTTTCATAAAATACACCAAGAAAGATGTCGGTAATAACCAGCTTGCGTTGACACCAGCGAATCAAGTCAGCTTGTTCAAAGTGCGCGTTTATCCAATACACGGGACAATCTACATGAGTTAAATGATGCAGCAATTCTTCGCTAAGAAAATAGCTATGGCCTATGCAAAGCACCAAGGAAAATCCCGTCATTTCTTCTCGTACTGGCCATTCATCGATCAGAAATGGCTTGCTTTTTCCTTTGCAAAAGATGGCATCGCTTTCGAAATGCTGGAAATGTTTTGCTCGGGTCAATACCACTATTTTCGAATCGGCAAACTGCGCGTCAAGCTTTGGGAGCAAAGCCAGGGCGACATAGACTTGCGGGATGTTCTGTGCAATTAACAGAATTTTCTGCTTTGGTCTGGGCACGGTCATAATGACAACATTTTTAATAATTGCTGTTCCCAGCACTGTGCGAGTGTATGGATGGCCATGCGCTTGTCGTCCGTGCGCCAATAGCGGTTAAACATATTAAAATAAGTTGGTGTGGTATTGGCATCGATGATATAGAGACGATTACTGTGGCGACAGCGCAAAATGTCCAATTCGCCGATATCAAATCCAAGTTGCTGACAAAAGCAAATAATTTGCTCACATTCCCCGGCATTAAAAACATCGCTGCTTTGCCTGGGTGAAATAGAGCGCTTGTATTGCAATTGGATACGCCGACCAGGAACATTTTCCGGATCATCCTTCAGCACCTCAAATACCAGTGGCATGCGGCCCAAAATATAGGGGAGGCGATATTCCAATTGTGCACCGATGCCACTGGTCTCAATATAGGATTGATAGACACAATCTGTATCAAGTTCATCGAGTGAAATTGGGCAGTCAATGATCTCCCCACCGCCTTTTCCATTCGCATCTGATTTTTTCAATGCTTTACCTTGATACTGACAAGGGTCAATCAAACTGCTGTAGCCGCAGATATCTTGCCAGACTTGATCCACCTTGCGTTTGCTGATGTCGTTGCAATGCAAATTGAGTACTTTTTTGTGTCTGGCGATGTTCAATAGTTCTTCGCTTGGAATGGTTTTGGTGGCATCTTCCCACATATAGGCAAAATCGAATTCTTCATCGGCACTTTTTACGACGGTATAGCCAAGATAATGAATCATTGCCACAATCGAGTAATCCTGTAGCTTGGGGCAGTCTGGGCTGAAATAAATCTTCATGGGAACTAGTGATATGGTTTTGTAGTGGCCAGGACGTATTTTTATTTTTCAATATAACCTGTCAAGTGCCTGCAATTGATGGTCAGCGCCAGACGTGATCCATTGATATTGATTGAGTACACGTTGCGCCTGGTCATAGGCACGGTTGATACTGCGGGCTTCGTGCAAAAGCTCACGCCATTGGTGTATGAAGGGGAGGTAGTGTGGCGCACTTTTCCATAGAGCTTGCTGGTCATAGTCGTTCCAAGGTTTTATCTTGCCGGAAAAATGAATAATCTTCGCTTGCTGCCAATGAATACCGTCAACGAAATTAAGATAGTCACCCAAAAAAATCATATAGTTATATTGACTCGATATCGATGAAATTGCGCCTTCGAAATACCGGTTAATCACCATTTGATCAGTGAAAATCGATTCGCCGTAACTTAACCATGCATCATGGTCGAGCATGTTCAATAATTCCTGGAAATTGAAATTGCCCAGTTTCTGCGGTGAGATGGATATCACACCTGCATTGAATGAGTTTTCAAAATGCTTTCCGTAGCGTTTCTGTGATGTGGGCAGGGTCAGGCCCGCTTGGGCAACGAGGGGGGCAATCCGATCTTCGTAGGAAAAGCCATCCAGGCAAGCTTGCAGAGGGGCAGTAGATAGGAATAATACCTTGATATCGCCGGCGCAATACATGTCACTGTCAAGATAAACTACCTTGTCATATTGTGGCAGGTTGAATGAAACCAATGAATAAAAGCGTAAGTGGATATCGTGCAAGTAAGAGAAATGACTGCGCAAAGTGTCCACTTTTTTTACCAGATCAGCGCTGGCATGAATAAATTTAACCGGGTAAATGGCTTGCAGGCGATTGCGGTTTGCCACAGACAATTCATTGATGACGATATTGATGTCGCCACAAAACCAGGGGTTGTATTTCAAGACGCTGTAGAGCAGCACTTCGGTGCCTATGCAAAAGTTATCACAGGTAATTGTTGAAATACAGTATCGGGAGGGTAGCTCCGTTTCCATTTCAACGTTCATTGTGACTCATCCTTTTGTTTAAGGCGGTTGGAAAATTGCCCCAGCGGCATATCAGTGTGAGTAGTATTGGGGGCAGTACACCTATTCGGTAAAGTCATAAGACATAGGTGGCCAAAATATCGTTGATATTTTCTTGTCGTTTAGCGATACGTAATTGTTTGTCTTGCCAGCAGTAAATCGGCTGGCAAGGATGAATAAACGGCTGTTTCAATACATTGGTATATCCCCCCATGTATTGAAAGACCAGATAGTCACCAGCGGCTACATTGCCTTGTACACCGAGACGCAGTACGTCTTTTTCTATGCAGGTGTTACCGACGATATCAAATTCTGCATTCCCTGCTTGTGGATGCTGACTGATCAGTTGTACCGGCAGTGCTTCGCCTGCCCATTTATGATTGATATTATGGTTGCTGCCATTAACCAGGGCCAAGGTCTTGCCCTCGACATGCTTGACTTCGATAACCTTGCATGCGAACACCATGGCATTGGCGATCAAAGCCGTACCCGGTTCCAGCATTAATGTAACTCCGCTACTGGCACCAAAGCGCGCACGCATGGCACTGCCGATTTGCTGCGCATAAGCAGAAAAATCTGGCGTTTGTGCATATTGGTTGGCAAGGCATTGTGGCATTTCGCCAAAAAAACCACCGCCAATATTAATGAAATCTGGTGGCGCAGCTGGAAACAAAGTATCGCTGGCAGCCAATAAGCCATTGATCCGATCTGCAAAAGAAGCCAGGCTGCGTGATGAATTGGAGAAATGACTATGTAGACCGCGAATCCTGCAGTTGCGGTGGCTTGCTTGCCATTCGCTTAATCGCTGCAGGCTCTCGGCGTCGCTGCTGATGCCAAAACGTGAAAAGCCACCTTCTGCGATAGGGTATGTTAAGCGTATTCCTATTTGAAACTGGCGATGTGGATGGCGTTGACTGATTTGCCCGATCATGTCGAGCAAATACCATGCGTCAGCATTGAAATTTGCCCCATCCAGCAATATTTTTTCGATGAAGTCCGACTCGTGCAGAGGGCCGTTGACGACTACTTTATCAGGTGGATAGCCGAGTACTTCTGTTGCGATGTGATATTCCATCGCCGAAACAACTTCCGCCCAGCAACCCAAGTCTTTTAAATGACGACCAATTACCGGCGCATAATTCGTCTTGAACGAGTAGGCGATCTGGCTGTTTTCATACACACTGACAAAGGTCTGACGCAGGCGATGGTAATTGTCCCGCAGTTTTTCCAAATCCAAAAAATAGAAGGCACTTGCACCTTGCGCGCCCAAGGTATGTAACTGCGCATAGGTGAGTGCCACATGATTGACATTGCTTAATGGCTTGTCAATTGGGGTATCAAATAGTTCATGTAGATTCATAAAAGTTTCTTTGTTCGTCTATGTCACTGAGATAATGAATAATTTCCCACTCAAATCCTGCTGCATCATGGTAATACGCACGTAGGCGGAATTTTTCATCTGTGATCAACAAGCTTTGTTTATAACCTTGTTGATGCAAGCGTGAAAGGACTGCATCGAAGTCATCGACCACCCATCCAAGGTGATTGATGCCGTAGTTTTCATAACTGCGCCTGGGCATTTGTGGTTGACTGCCTGGCTCCGCTTCCTGCAAGGCGATATATACCCGTTCACTACCGAAATGTACCCAGCGCCGCCGACCGTTTTCCACTTGGTCGATTTGATCGTGGCGGACCTTGAAATCCGGTTCCACTGTGCGCAAAAAATCGATAGCCTGTTCGATGTTGGGCACCGTCAGGTTGGCATGTTCCAGATAAGTACTCATACAGAATTCCTTTTTGACTGCTTGCGGTTGCAGGCTTCTTCAGGCATGAAGATCGGTCAGTTGGGCAAGAATTTCTTTATCCCTGCATTGCTCCAGAATTTGCCTGTAATTCTTCACTTTTTGTCCCAAATCGCTGGGATTTTGCTTACGGCTGCGTGTGTGCAATGGCAGATACCTGCAAGCCAGATAGGTGAGAAGCTGACGTTGGCAAGCACTGTTGCTTAATTGCTCATATTCAAGGTGCAGGCAATTTTGTTGTGTTTCCCTCAGGCGATGTTCAATATGTGTGTAATAACGCTGGTTAAACGCCTGGTCTTGCTGCAAGTGGTTTAGATCAAGTTCCACTTGTATATCGTCGTTAGGTCTGGTGTCGCCATAATCTTCCCATATGCCACTTTGCTCAGCGAGCAATTTGGAAACATAGCTTTTGACCGTGTTTTTACGCCGTAAAACTATTTTTTTTATCTCAGGAGCTACCAGTACTGAATTGAAAGCTGCCAGGTTTTGTTGATATGTCATTTTGAAACCAATACAGGATTTGCTGGCGTGCTGTTGCCAGACTTTAGCCAAAAACCTTAGCGGATCCTGATCCCGCTCCTGCATGTTGCGTGCCAGCCGGAAATCGCTATCACGTAGTGGTAGTGCATAAAAAATCCCGGTGGGATTAAATAATTCATGGTGACACAAAATATCTGGATGTGAGTCCAGCATGCTGCACAACATATTGCTACCGCTTCTGGGGGCGGCCAAAATAACAAAGCGGGTCGTGGCAAGATGATTCATGACATTCAGGCGAAAGCCGGTGCGGCAATTTGTTGCGTCATCGAACGCAATACATTGAGGACACGCAACTGTTGCTCTTCAACCAGATACACTGCGCCATCATAGGAGGCTGCGGCGAAATGTCCACCATGTCGTGTAATGGAACTGATGCCGTTTTGTGCGACAGTCTGACGAATTATTGTTCCGTCTGACAAGGAAACACGCAGTAATTCTCCCCAATAGTTGGTAACGATCACTACGTCGGGTGCGGCAAAACACAAAGATTTTGGTGAACGTCGTCCTAAATGAATGCAGTGATATAGCACACCGTCTTCAAGGCCATGAATTTTCAAAGTGAAATCTCGCCCGGCGCTGGCTATAAAACGCCCGCTAGGATCAATATCAACCCCATCAACAATGGCGGTATGTCCTGCGTAGTGTTTCAATATCTTGCCCGTATAATCCCAACTCAATAATTCTCCGCCGGCGCAACAACTGACACCTATCGGCAACTCAGGATGCAATGCGAGTGCTTTGATGGCATTGTCATGCAGCGCAATCTTTTTCAGCAATACGCCATTTGCATCGAGATGGACGAGGTTACCGCTATAGCAGGCAACGAACATTTCTCCTTCGTGCCCCTTCAGCATCGACGTACGGATGGAATTGATCGGGCCTTCATGTAAGCCTATTTCCAATTGTTGGGCCAGTTCTTGTGCCTGATTGGAAAAAATATGCAAATGCTGATTATGTGCCCCTGTAATAAGCTGTTTTTTAAATGGGCAAAATGTTGCAGCGTTCATCAGTACTCGCCCTTGTTGCGGTGCACCTTGATATTGCCAGTGCGCCGTGGTTTCGCTGAGTTCTCCTATGCGGATAAGCCCATCGTCACTGACCAGGGCAAGCTGCGCATCACCCTGGGAGGCAATATCATTAAAACAGGCGTTACCCTCACTGTCGGCACCAAACTCTGCCAGGCACACGCCGCTCTCTGCATCCCATAATAAAACCGTGCCATCAAAAGTGCCGGCTACTATTTGCCTGCCATCAACAGTCCAGTTAAATGAGCGCTCCCACAGCGCTGCATGGCTGGCAAGTTTTTGTTTCTTTGTGAAGCTATTTGCATCCCAAATGAAAATGTTTTGATCGTATGCGGCAGACAAAATATCACCAGTCAGAGGTGACACAGCCACTTTTTTAATGGCTGACTGATGGCCAGGGATTTCAACAATCATTTGTTTGTTGTAGATGTCAAAGACCCGGATCATGCCATCATCACAGCCAAGTACCAGGCGTTTATGCACGGTATCAATCGCACAGGTATCTGTCTCATTTTCAAATGGACCAATTTTCGCTATCTCTGTTCCGTTATGAATATCCCAGATACGCAGAGTCATGTCATCACCAGTGGTGTACAGCTTCCCATCAAAATAGCTGATAGAGAGCACGTCCTTTTGATGTCCTAGGATAATGCGTTTGATGGTTCCGCTGCTCAAGTCCCATATAATGATGCGCCAATCGCGCGACACTGACGCTCCTAATTCGTCGCTAATAAAAACAAAATCTTCAACATCGTCGTCGTGCCCCTTGAGCACCGTCGCTAGCTGACTTGTTTTTAAGTCCCAGATGTAGACGTTGTAGTCGGATGATGCCGATGCCGCCAATGTGCCAGATTGGTTGACGGTGACACGATTTACCAAATGTTGATGATAACCAAGTAAGCTGACCTCGCCACTGAGCGTGTCAAATAGGGCGACGGCATTATCGTAACCCGAGGTAATAATGGTGTTGCTATTTGGAATTTGTGCTGCACAGGTTACAGGCCCCCTGTGGCGTCGAAAAATTTGGGGTTGCATGATTTGCTTGTCCTTTAAAATCGAATATCAACGGCATGCAGATGTTGTGGCGTCAGCTCATCATCCTGATGGCGCATAAATTGCTTTTCATAGGCGCTGGCCGTAAGACCATTGACAGCCACATTGTGATGGTCGGCACCATTCACCTGGCAATCAGGTGCGATTTTTGCTAACTCATCTATCCAGGCTAAGTATTGTTGTTTACGCTCAGTCGCGCTGTAGTGCCAATGACTGTAAATCGTAAAAAAAGCGTTACTCCACCAAATATAGGCATGCTTGTATTGACCCAGTTCAAGCAGTAGCTGTTGCCGTGTTTGTAGCAAATCACAATGTAAATACTGATGCGGCAGTTGACGACAGACTTGCCAATGCTCTTGAAAAGCTTGCGCACCGCCCCATTTTTCCAATTCCTGTTGCCACAACATTTCTACATCGTGCCAGTCAATATTCTCTGGTGTCGTGTCATGCCATAGTTGATAGAAAGCATCCGGATGTGGAAACGCCTGGAATATCCGGCGAATAAAACTGGGGAAATCAGCGCCATCCCAGTGATCCACAATATAACGCCTGACCTCCAGGGCCTTGGCACTGTAATCAAACAAGATAACTTTGGTGTTGACGTGAAAGCCTTGCGTCTGTAAAATTTTATACGGTTTGAAACCGGCGGCGACGCTAAAAATAGCATCTAAGGGTGCATGGGTTGCGTCGTTTTTTTGAAGATCGTCGTAGGATTCGATATTAAATAAAAAAACACCTTTTTTCGCATCGGCCAACTGCTTTTGTATCCGACCAATGAAAGTACGTTGGGCAGGGAGCAGGTGATCCAGTTGCTCCAACTGGTTAATCTGTTGACCAACAAGTTTGTGAAAGCCACTTACTTGCACGTCGTCCGCCAAATTGAAACGACAATCGTTGATGGCATTTCCAAAACGACGAACAGGTAATTGATGTTGCAGGCTGGTTGCGATGAAATGCCAGCCAGCGGCATTGGCCATCACATCACGAAAATAGGTGTTGACCGGAAATAGATCATCCTCAGCCTGTAGCGTAGTGCCTGGCAATCGACGAACCTGAAAGTCCGCTATGCCAAAACCTGGCAAGCCTAAAGTACGGTACCGTTGCAAATCCACCAGCAGGCAATCTGTCTGTAAGCCCAGGCACGCAGAGTCGCTGCTAAACCATTCCCCAGCGACCAAGAAATCTCCCTTGGCCATCAAACGTCGTATACCACGATAAAAGCCTTCCTTTTGCCAATGCGATAAATACCATTGTTCATCAATCACGTGCCCTATGCCTTGCAACAGGCAATAGCTGGCTGGTGTTTGTGCCGCACTCGCAAGTGCCTGATCTATCGTCGCAGCTTCGATCAAGTCGCCATGGTAGCCATAGCGTGACCAGCTAATGGTGAATTCACGCAACTTATTCTGTTCTTCCCGCCCGGCGGCAGGATTGACGACAGCAAAAACGACATTTTTCATGAAACCATCCCATAACTCAATTCGTGGCGAACAGATTCTGTGAAGGCAACCGACAGCAGCATTCCCTGGCCGTACTTGCGTGCTTCTATCGCATCGGCATTTAAATCGGGAATTGCCTTGATTGCGGCATTGGTGGCAGTGGTAATGCAACAGGTCCGGACATAAATGGTCAGCAAATCAACCATATTTTGGCGGATAAAAGAATCAATCAATGTCAATCCACCCTCGACCAGCATGGAATCAACGTCGAGTTCTTTGAGTCTGGACAAGGGGTGGGCCAGGTCATGATTCTGGCAGCGGATGAAAGTTTGTGTGGCAGCCAAAGCGTGCTCGGTATGGCCAATCAGAAAACTTTGTCGCTCGCTCAAATCCAGTTTGAACTGGCATTCCTGGTGGCCTGAAAATATGACCCTGGCGGGTTGACGAATTGGTTTTCGTCCTAGTACGTCGGCCCTTGCAGTCAGGCGTGGGCTATCGAGTTGCCAGGTATTTGCGCCAACGGCAACCGCTGCATATTTTTCTCGTAGCTCATGCACCCGTCGCCAATCTGCGTCACAGGACAAGGTCGTGTTGGTACCAGATGCGTTGAGTGTACTTGCCTCGCTGTCAATGGCAAAGTTCACATGGACAAACGGGCGTCTCGATATCTGTGCGGTATTTTTTTTGCTCGCGACAGGTGAATTTTTTGTGTTTTTTCCGTTGTCGACCTTGATCAGGTGTCCCATCTGTTGTTGCTTGGTATCCAGATATGCAGCCGAAAAACTGTTGGGGTCGCTCGGTACCGGAATTCTTCCTGTTACCTGCACGCCAAGATCTTCAAGGTTTTGCAGTTTGGTGGGATTGTTGGTGAGCAGGCAAATCGAGTTGACTTTCAGATCCAGCAAAATATCGCGGGCGTCTTCATAGGTGCGTGAATCCACCGGCAAATTCAGCATGCGATTGGCCTGTATCGTGTCATAACCTTTTTCTTGCAATGCATAGGCACGGATTTTGTTACTTAAGCCAATACCACGACCCTCTTGAGGCAAGTACAGCACCACCCCCTGATGCTTGGCAATATAGGAGAGTGCAAAATCTAGTTGCTGCTTACAATCACATTTCAAAGAGCCAAGTGTTTCAGCAGTAAAACATGCTGAATGAACTCTGACCGGCACATTGCTGCGGCCAACAAGTGCACCAGAACAAATGGCTGTAACTTCTTGTCCTTGCTTATTGCGATATACCTTGACCAAAAAACTGCCAAAATCGGTCGGCAATTGTGTGCTGGCTTCAAGATTCATGACATTCTCTTTTGAAACAGGAGTTGGCTGCAGGTTGCAAGCAAGGTCTTGCTGAATTTTTGTCGGGTCTGCTCCATGAAGTCATGGCAGGCGGCCGACCTTTGCCGTCTCAATGCAAGCGCACCCCCCGTACATTTCTCCATGATCTGGAAAGAATGTACGGGCTGCTTTCTGGCAATCTATTTCTTTGCCGCTGCTGCTGCTGTCAGAGGTGTCAGTGGCAGACGAACCTGGTTCGGTACGGTATACATAGCCGCAGCGCCCTGCGGCAAAACATGGCTGGTGGCAATCAAGCGTGCTGTCAAAGGTGTCGGCTGGAAGGTGTACGAATTCGTATTATGACAAGAGAAGCAATTATTGACTGTCTGTCCAAATGAATTCTGCGGCATTTGCACAAATGTTTCTGCTGTACTGTTGGCCAGATTGACTGAACCTACACCCTGTTCTGCACCCATGTTCTGTGCGGCAGGCATGACAAACGCATTTGGCGCAAACCAAACGGTGCCTATCATCACATAGTTTGCAAAGACCGAGCTTTGGCCCGCCAGATATTGTTGACCTGCCGTGTTAACCAAAGGTATCGTTCCAGAAGGGTCTCCACCAGTAGCATTGTTTAGTACGACATTCATCGTCGGCGAAAAAATTTGGGTGTAGGCGTCAAAACTTGTCCCAGAAATTTTCGGTGGATTGGAGTTTGATAAATTGGCGATATTTGATTGGCCAAATAAGGTGCCTGCTTTGTACAAAGTAAAATTATTTGGGCTGCTACCGCCTGTACTGAATGTGCCATCTGGCAACATCGGGGCATTTAATTTATGTTCAAATGTACCCCACAGGAATTCTGGATGCTCTTTGGTTAATTCCACCACATGCAATCCAAGTAGAGCTACGTCAACTACGACCGTTTTATCGCCGTCAGGTTGTACCACGCCATTTTTATTGACCAACACTGGAACGTTTGCCTTCGTGGTAAAGCTGCCCACTGGGGCGTTTACACCATTACCCAAACGCAACCAAGTGGCCTTAAAGACCGCTGCGCCTACCTTGAAGTTATCGGTGTTCTTTTGATAGCCGCCATTGACAATTAAATTGTTTTTAGCTGTATTAAAATACGAGTCATTCATATGCACCGAAGCATAAATCGGGTAGCCGTTTGGGCCAACCAGCATATTGCCATCAGCTTCAACAATTGCACCGGCACCTTCACTTTTCCCTGATTTTGGCGCAAAGTTGCGGCTAGCCAGGTTAAGTGTCACACCGCCTGTTTTCTTGATAGACGGGATCGCTGTGACCAATTGATCTGAGGTTTTTAAACTCAAAAAACGTGGCGCACCATTGATCATGGTGGTTGCCCAGACAAAGCTCTCGTAGGTAGTTTGATGAAACTCACAAAACGACTGCGGTGCCGCAGTTGGTACTTGGGCTGTAGCCTGGTTGAATGTTGGCAAGACCTTAGTCGCCCAGTTCTGTGTCGGACAACTTGCTGCGGACGCGGAAGCTGATTGTGCATATAAGCCCGGAGTCGCAAGCGCAAGCGCCATGCCAATAATTGCGCTAAAACCGAGTTGAGTGGAGCAAGTAGAATTTTTCATTATTTCCTCATCAGTAATGTCCCAATGTTTTTGCATCAGGAGCTAAGTTAATTGCAGATTTGACGTTTTATCTGCGCTTGACTTGAACTTTGAGGCGCAGAGGTGATGCTTTTTACGAGTATTCAGCGAAGACTCCTACGCATGAATGCAAACTTCTTTTCCACAGAGCGTGACTTATTGGTAGCTGAGTTTTTTTTTGGTGTGTGGCAGCCATTGCGGGTTAGCGCACACATAGGATGTAGATGTTTTGTAAGTGGAACCGACAACAAGGCATGCTCTATTGCTATTTCAATACCAATCAGGCGTGAAGAAGGCGGGGCAATATTTAAGACAGGGTCAGCTAAATTATTGGCATTTATCATGATTTCCCCCTAAACGCCGAATGGCAAAAAAACAATATCATTGCAATAAGGAATTGTCAATTAATTATTTATATTTAGCAATTCTGATGTTGTGCTATTAATACGTTGACTTGATGCCGTACAATTGCTGTTGAGTAACTGATGATGCTGAGAGCCCATTTCATCGTCAGAGATGAAATGGGCCGGACGTTTTGGAATTTATTGCACGGGTAGGCGGCAGAGCGAAGGCAGGTCATGCAAGCGACACGATGAGACTGCTCAGTGAGTAATTCAGTCGAGTAAATAAAGCAGGTCAGGGAAGGGCGTATTCCACAAAACGTATTGGGATAAGGAACTTTTCCTTCAATTGCCAGACTAAGCAAATCGCGCCCTGGATTAATAATCCTGGGTTTCGAGGGGGAATTACCTTTAATTTTCACATTTTTCTATAATAATATGATGAAAAAAACACTTACTACTCTGGCGGTCATGAGCCTGTGCCAGATCGCCAGCGCAGATGAAGGCATGTGGATGCCGCAACAACTGCCACAAGTCGCCAAGCAACTGAAGGCAGACGGCTTGAAACTGGACCCGGCAACACTGACCAAATTGACGGAATTCCCTATGGCTGCCATTGTCAGCCTGGGCGGGTGCTCTGCCTCCTTTGTGTCGCCACAAGGCTTGGTCGCCACCAATCACCACTGTGTCTATAACAGCGTGGCACATAACTCCAAGCCAGAACGTAATTTGCTGGCCAATGGTTTCCTGGCAAACAGCCTGGACGAAGAATTGCCGGCGTCACCTGGCTCGCGCATACTTGTCACCAAAGATGTCAGCAATGTCAGCACCAAAATCATTGACAAGACAACTGCCAAGCTGAATGGCAAGGCCCGTGTTGACGCCATCGAAAAGAATTCCAAAGTCATCATCGCTGAATGCGAAAAAGATGCCGGTCATCGCTGCAACGTCTATCCTTACTACGGTGGCCTTGAGTATTACCTCATCAAGCAACTGGAAATCAAAGACGTACGCCTGGTCCATGCACCACCTGAAGGGGTAGGCAAGTTTGGCGGCGATACCGATAACTGGATGTGGCCACGTCACACAGGCGATTACGGTTTCTACCGCGCCTATGTCAGCAAGGACGGCAAATCTGCTGATTACAGCAAGGACAATGTACCTTACATGCCCAAGCATTTCCTGAAACTGGCCAAAGACAATCTAAAAGAAGGCGACTTCGTCATGGCACTGGGCTACCCAGGCCGCACCAACCGCCATCGCCTGCCGTCAGAAGTGGCTTACACCTTTGACTGGAACTATCCTACCTTTGTGAAGAGCTCTGGCGACATGCTGGCCATCATCGCCAAAGAGACCAGCAGCAATCCGGATGCCAAACTCAAGTATGCCGGCCAGGTGGCAGGTATCAACAATTACTATAAAAACCGTCAAGGCATGCTCGACAGCTATGCCGGCAGCGATATCCTGGCACGCAAAACCAAAGAGCATGATGAGCTGAAAGCATGGATCAACAGCAATCCTGCACGCGCCAAGGAATTTGCCAGCGATATTGATCAGGTTGAAAAGCTGATTGCCGAACGCGATACCCTGGGCAAGCGTGACTTTTATCTGGCTAGTTCTTACCCACGATTCCTGTCAACGGCACGAGTTTTGTATCGTCTGTCGAATGAATCGACCAAGGCTGATACAGAACGCAAAGCTGGCTTCCAGGTGCGTGACCTGCCTCGCTTCAAGGCGGCGGCGGATGCCATCGAGCGTAACTACGATGAAAAAGTCGACAAGGCTTTGGTGTTGTACAACCTGAGCAAATACGCCGCGCAAGCCAAGGCAGACCGCAGCGCCAATTTTGATGCTGCAATGGGTATCAAGGACGGTATGTCTGAAGCTGATCTGAAATCCTTGCTCGATACTATGTATGCAGGCAGTAAGCTGGGTGATAAGGCAGCGCGCAGCGCATGGTTGACCGCCAAGCCTGAAGACTTCAAGGCCAGCAATGACAGTTTCGTCAAGGCAGCAGTTGCCATGTATGAAGGCGGCCTGAAACGTGAAGCCGAAGAAGAAGAGTTGATGGGTAAAATCCAGCAAGCCTATGGCAACTACATGAAAGCAAAAATCGCCTACATGCAGAGCAAAGGGCAGGCGGTATACCCTGACGCCAACAGCACCTTGCGCGTCACCTTCGGCAAAGTGAGTGGTCGTGACCACGGTACTGCTGATGGCTTGGCATGGAGTGCCTTTACCACCGTCAACGGCATCCCGCCAAAAGCAACCGGTACTGGCGAATTCAACGCACCAGCCGCACAATTGGCAGCCATCAAGGCCAAAGACTTCGGCAAATATGTTGACCCGCAACTGAAAACAGTCCCTGTGAATTATCTGGCGACGCTGGATATCACTGGTGGCAATTCAGGTTCCGCTGCATTGAATGCCAAAGGCGAATTCATCGGCCTGGCATTTGACGGCACCCTGGATTCCATCATTTCTGACTGGGATTACAACAAGGCCAATACTCGTTCCATACAGGTTGACCTGCGTTACATGCTGTGGCAGATGAAACACGTGGACAAGGCTGACCGCCTGTTGAAGGAAATGGGCGCAGAGTAATTATTGCGGCTTTTATTATTACCTGCGGAGTGTGCAGACTAAGCTGCATACTCCGCAGTCAGTTTTTCTACCACCAGCTCAATAAATATTGACACCGCCAGCGGCAAGTGTCGTCGACTTGGGTAAAGTACGTGCAGATTGCGCCCGGTGCGCTTGTACTGGGGCAGTACTGGCAAGAGCAGGCCTGCGTTAAAGTCGTGCTTTATAATCGGGTTAGGGAGGAGGGCGATGCCGATGCCTGCCATCGCTGCCTTTCGCAAGGCCTGCACCGTATTGCCACTGAAACGCGCTACAAACTGAACTTCTTCGTCCATGCCATTTGGTCCCGTAAGACTCCAAACGGCGTGGCTCCCAGGTTGGCTGAAGCTCACGCAGGCATGATTCACCAGATCCTGCAATGAGTCCGGCATGCCGTGTGCAGCAATGTAAGCGGGACTTGCTACCAGACATTGATTGCCATCACACTGCGTTTGTCGGCCTATGTAGCCAGAGTCCTGCATCGAACCTCCGCGAAAAGCCACATCAATGCGTTCGGCAATCAGATCGGTTTTTGCATCGCTAAGAATGAACTCGACAAGCACCTTGGGGTATTTCGCCAAAAAGTCGGCTGTCCAATCCATTAGAAAAAAATCAAAGAAGTCAGCGGGGGCTGCTACCCGAATAAGGCCACCAGGTTCCTGTATGTCCGTCATCAAGTCGCGCGCGGCTTCGTTTAGTCCTTCAACATTGTCAGCGCAGCGCTCATAGAAAGTCTGGCCCGAATTCGTGAGCGTGAGCTTGCGCGTCGAACGTTGAAGCAGACGCATCCCGAGTTGTTGCTCCAACTGTTGTATGCGTCGGCTCACCGTGTTTGCTGGTATCCCAAGCCGCCTTGCCGCCTCGGCAAAGCTACCACTGCGCACGACTTGTACAAACAGTGCAATGTCATTCAAGTCGATCATGAAATTTATTACCAATAAAAATGGATGAGTTAAATGCAATCATACCATCTACTCAAATAATCGCGTTGGCCGTATCTTCGCCTACATAAAGCTGGTGCGGAGCCTGTTGCCCGCCTTCGTTACCTGACAATGGTCCTTGTCCGAGTAAGCAATAGCCCGGCACGCTGATGTTGCGACTTGCGCTAGCCAATTCGTCACGGACATACAAGATCATTTCGACAAACAATGCGTCAATTTAGGAAACAGCATGACTACAGCAACGATGAATGAAGCTCGCGAAATCGTTTTTCGCACGCGCGGCAGTACCCGTGGACCGATCACGCGGCTGATGAGCCCCGGGGATCTTGGCGAATTACTGAAGCCATTTGTGTTTCTTGATCTTGTCAGTTTCAAACCCAGAGGAGGACAAAAGGGTTTTGCCATGCATCCGCATTCCGGGATCGCGACGCTCACCATCCTGTCGGAGGGGGATGTCGTTTACGAAGACACCACCGGCAAGTCGGGGTTGTTGCCAGCAGGAGGAGTGGAATGGATGCGCGCAGGGAATGGCGTTTGGCACACAGGCGGGCCTGCTGACGACTCGCGCATTCGTGGCTTTCAGCTCTGGATAGCACTCCCTCCAGCCGAAGAAAATGCACCTGCGCAAAGTATCTATCTCGCCCCTTCACAGGTGCCGCAAGAGGGCCCTGTGCGCGTGATGCTTGGTCGCTATGGCATGGCACAAAGTTTGATCCCGGCACCTTCTGATATGGCTTACCTGGCGGTGCACCTGAAAGCGGGCGAGCGATGGCGCTACTCCCCGCCAACTGGCCACACCGTGGCCTGGCTCGCGGTGAATACCGGGCAGCTCAATGCGCATGAAGCTGTTGGTGCCGGTGAGTTGGTGATTTTCAAGGAATCGAATCAAGCCATTGACATCGTGGCCGAGGAAGAAACCGCCTTCGTACTCGGCTCAGCAGTAAAACATCCCTATGAGCTGGTCACAGGTTCCTACTCGGTCCACACTAACAAATCTGCACTTGAGCAAGGCGAGGCAGAGATCCGGCGGATAGGTATAGCACTGCAGCGAGAGGGGCGTCTAACCTGATGCTTTTGACATATCGTCGCTTGGAGGTAAATACGATATCTACTCTGAAAACTGCGTGGGATTTCCTCAAAGACATCTTTGGTATTGAAACTCACATTGGCCGATAGCGACGAAAATTGGATGAGTCTACTACTAATTTTCTGTCTATTCACCCAATGCCTGCGCCTCTATCCTTTGCTTAACAGATATGGAAGGCCGAAGTAGAGGGAATTGGATTTCATCAATAAGCAGGTACAAGCCTGAACCAGGACATCTGCCGTTACGCTTATTTTTTGTCCACACGCCACACACATTTTTTACTGAGCAGTGCAGGTTTTTTGTCAGCGAACGTTCTTGTTTTGCTGCCGTGGCGGCGCACGAGTCTTCATGCTGCCGGATTACCTTCACCTCTTTAACCTAACCAGGAGTATCCCAGCATGGAATTAATCAAACCTCTTATTGGTATCGTCGTTGGATCGACCCGCGAAGGTCGGTTCGGCGACAAACCAGCACGTTGGATACACGATATTGCGCTCAAACGGGAAGACATTACTGTCCAGTTGATCGATTTGCGTGATCATCCCATGCCATTCTTTGAGGAAGCAACCGCGCCGTCCTGGGCACCTGTCAAGAATATCGCTGCACAGCGTTGGGCGGAAACGCTGGCACCACTCGACGGACTAATAGCTGTCACGCCAGAATACAACCATGGCCCGAGTGCAGTGCTGAAGAATGCATTTGACTATGCGTACAAGGAATATGTACGTAAACCGATCGGTTTTGTCGGCTATGGTGGTGTTGGCGCGGCTCGCGCCGTCGAACAACTGCGGCTGGTTGCTATCGAGTTGCAAATGGCCCCAATACGAAATGCCGTACATATCGGGATGACGGAATTTCTCGGTATCTGGCAACAAGGCAAGACATTCCAAGATTTCCCTCACCTTGAGCAGGCAGCCAATGGCTTGCTTGACGATCTCGCCTGGTGGGCGAAGGTACTCAAGCATGCGCGAGGCACTAAATAATATTGATCTGCGATAGATTCCGTACCCCGGCACCTTCGGCATCTGGAGTATTTGCATCGTTATTGACGGGGTGGATCCGGTTTCATCAAAATCTAACGGACAAGAATGACTACTCTTTTAACTCACCAGAACCGCGTCGCCGTCGTCACCGGTTCCGGGCGGGGCATTGGTGCTGCCATTGCGGTAGCGCTGGCGCAGCGCGGAGCAAAGGTGGTTGCCGTTGATTTGCAATCTCCGAGCGCCACAGTTGCTGCCATCGGTCGCAACGCAGTGGGTGTCGCGGCAGATGTGTCCGATCCAAACGGTTGGGCTACCGTTGCCCGTGTGGCAGAGGAAAGCTTCGGCGACGTTGGCATCGTCATCAACAATGCTGCTTTCTACCCAAATCACCCGATCGAAGAACTTGACCTGGACACCTGGCGCAAGACTATGTCGGTCAATCTAGATGCCCAGTTCCTGTCCGCCAAACAATTCGTACCGGCCATGCGTCGCAACAAATGGGGGCGTTTTGTCGGCATCTCCTCGAATTCCATTGGTCTGACGGTGAAGGGCATGAGCCACTATATCGCCTCAAAGATGGGTATTGTAGGTTTCATGCGCGGACTGGCCAATGACGTCGCGAACGATGGCATTACTTGCAACGCAGTACTACCCGGCCTGACACACACAGTTGCTACCGAAGCCCAGGGTGAAGAGCAACGCCGCGCAACATGGCAGGCTCAAGCGATTCAGCGCTTTGCAGAGCCGGAAGAAATCGTCGGGCCCATTCTCTTCCTCACATCGGACGATGCCGCCTTCATGACTGGCCAGGCGCTGGTTGTCGATGGTGGGCAATATCGCGTCGGATAGTTTTCTAACCAAGCTTTAACCAACAAAAAACAGGATCAAATGATGACTAACAACTTAACTGCAGCACAATTATTGAAACGTAGCCTGGATACCTTCCTCGCCAAAGACATGAGGGGCTGGGCGGATCTTTGCGACGAGAATGTTGTCGTCGAATTCCCTTTTGCGCCGGATGCCGCATCAAAAAAAATTCTGGGCCGCACGGCTATTTACGAATATCTGCGCAACAATCCAAGCGTTATTGATGTAAAAACAATTCCCACATTGAAGATACACACCACTGACGATCCAAATGTCGCCATCGCGGAGTGGAGTGCCTCGGGCCAAGTTATAGGCAACGGCAATCCTTATGAAATGAGCTATGCCACTTTTGTGACTTTCCGTAATGGACTTATCATCAATTACCGCGAGTATTGGAATCCAATGGCATTCATGGCAGCCATGAGCGGTGCAACGTTCTGACAAAAACGTGCTTATGGTAAAAAAGGGATATGGTTAGACTAATACTATGTGCAAGCGTCGTGTATCGCGCACGATGGGCGCAATGATCAGTAATCTGGCAAACCCTGGGTTCACCGACCACATGGTCGTGACAGTGCACCGTATATCAACAAACAGGCTTCACGGGCTACTTAGATGGGAGGCGGCAACATCGAAGACCATATCGGTGTTTTCGGTGTTTTCCGCCTTTTCCTCATTCTGCTGCAGTTGAAGCCTGTGACCTATCCGGGCGATTTCATTGATGGCAGGGAGGAGCTCCTGGCCAAGCGGTGACAGGCTATATTCGGCGGATGGCGGCGAAGTCGCCATGACAGCGCGAATGACGATACCTTTGTCTTCCATATCCTTAAGGCGGCCTGACAGCACCTTGGCCGAAATTCCGGGAGTGTCGGCTCACAACTCTCCGAAGCGACGTGGGCCAGCGCTGAGATTCCAAAGCAAGGTAGGGGTCCACGCACCGCCCAGCAACCACATGCACGCACCGATTGCACATTCGGGTATGGGCTTTTCTACTTTGGCTATTTCTACCCATCCCCTCGAAAAGGTAAAAGTTTTCGTAAGTGCTTGAATTCTCAGGCTAATGAGCCATCCTCGCCTTCCTCAAACACCTGATCCCAGTATCCTGGTTCGGCGTAACGCGCCGCCAGTGCATCGATGTCGAGCTGCGGTGCCTCGGCTGTAAATTCAAAGCGGCCGATCAGGTTCACATGTCGCCAAGCCACTGGCGACACGCTCCGCAACGCCTCAATTGCTTCCACGTCCTCTACCGCGCGCTTCTGTTCATAAACCTTCGACAGTAACGCCGTATTGTAATAAATGATGGCGTTGGCGATCAATCGCGAGCACTCATTCCAGATATTCTGCTCGGCTTCAGTCTTGACCCGGAATTTTCCATTGTTGACATAGGACACAGATTTGCGGAACCGGTGATAGGCCTCTCCTCTATTCAAAGCCTTTTGCACACTTTGCCGCAGGCTGGCGTCGTCGATGAAGTCCAGGATATAAAGCGTCCTGCGGATATTGTCTAATTCCCACAGTGCTTTCTTGGTTTGATTCTGGCGCGTGTAGCTACTGAGCTTGCGGATGACGGTCGCCTGCGTCACATCCTTTTGTGCCAGTGACGCCATGATGCGCTGGACATTGGGCCATTCGGCAATGATCAGATCCTCCGGCACCTTTCTGGATGGCTTGATCAGAAGCTCGCCATACTCACCCGGGTTCTGGAAGCCGACCAGTTTTTCCATTTTCTTGTGCAGATCGCGGTAACGCGGGGCGAACTGGTAGCCGAACACATGCAAGGTCCAGAAATTAACCTGGTTGGTACCGTGCGTATCGGTGGAATGCCGCTCGGGCTTGATGTCAGACGTATTGTTGTACAGCAGGTCAAATACGTAGTGGCTTTCGTGCTCGTGTGTGCCGATGATCTTGGCGTTGATCGGCACATGGTTGGCGACTAGAGTATAGGCGCTGACACCTTTCTGCAGTCCGAAGTATTTCGGCGAATGGCGGGCGTTGACCGTATCAATTTGCGTTTCGATCCGTTGCCCATCGCTGCTGGAATGCACTTCATCGCGGATATCGTACAGATGGAAAGCCGGCAGTGCAGCGATCGCGTTGCTGATCGCATCGTTGGCCACATGCAGAGTTTCCTGACGCAGGAAATTGCGCGCCGTATTAAGCAGCGACGCGTAATTCAGGCTTGAGACCTCTGCCATTTTGCCGATCCCCATATTGGTACCCATGGCGACAATGCACGCCAGTAATTCACGCGGATCGGGATCGTGCTTGACATAGCGATCCAGCACGTGGCTGAAGCTTTTTAAGAACCCGGTGTGCTGATGGACGAACCACAACAGATCTGCGACACCCACGCCCGGCAGCTTGCCGAAGAATGGGCTGTTGACCGGTTCGTCCTCGCTCGGATATAGCAACTGCCAGCGCCTCTTTTCGCCACGACCAGTGATTTTGATATGCTGGTTGACCGCGTCGGCGATACGCTGGTTGACAGCTTCGATCTTCGTTTCCAGATCGGCCTTCATCTGTGCCAGTGTGCTCTCTATCGGATCGATCAGGATCTGCGCGCCGATTTCCTGAAGGACTTGCGCCTTGTTTTCCCAGCGTTCGTCGCTAATCAAGTCATCCTCGAAGCGACGAAATTCCACGCTATCCTTGACATACAGATTGCCGGCTTCGAGCGCATTGCGCAGCAGACGGTACAATAGGAATTCGTAGCGGTCGACATCGAGCACCTGGTCGTCGTCGGATAACTGGTCGTCGTCATCTTCTCCGGCATTCGCAAAGAGATAGGGCTGCAGGCTCTTGGGAATCACTTCGGTCGGAAACAGCGATGGTTTCACCTGGCGCGGCGACTTTCCGGTACGCAGCAGGTCTTGCAGAACCTGTACCGCATCCAGGAGTGGTGTCTCTTCGACCCGGCCAGCGAAGTCCAGCTCGCAAAACAGGTGGCGCAGATTGCGCTTGAACTGGTGCGACAAGGTCGTGTAGTACGCCCATTCGAACCCGGCCTTGTCGAAGGCAATATTGCGCAAGTAGTTCGCAACGATTGGAAACTGTTCGGGCTCCAGTAGATGGAAAGCCTGTACCTTGACGGTAGAAAACGGTGCATCCTCCGGGATGGTGCTGTCGGTAAATAGATTGAGAACCTGGCCCGCAGCCTGTAAATGCACGGCCGCGTCCTCCATTGCTTTATGCATAGCCTCGTCGGCCGCGCGCTTGGCAAGCTTCTCGTACTGATGGACTAGATGGATGAAGGCTTCAATCAGAGTGTCGTTGATCTGGCGGAAACGATGATACGCGAAACATAGCAGGTAAAGTCTCGCCGTCTTTGTCGACATGCGTCGCAAACTGTAGACGGTATAGAACTTGACCAGCGACGCGTAATATTTACCGCTCTCGGCTGAGAGTCCGGCAGTGGTCAGGAATGTGCGCGCCGTATCATGCAGTGGCTGAAAAAAATGACGTCGTTCGACTTCCTGGCGCAGTTCTTTGTAGCTGAAATCCCTGGCTTCGCGCTTCAAAGCACTAATCCGATACATGTTCTCGTTAGCTTCGAGCAAGGCGTCCAACTGCTCACGCATCGTCGGCGTCAATGCGGCGTCCAGAAGGCCCGTGATGCGGTTGCGCTCCGAGGTGACGGCGCGTCCTACCATGTCCTGCAGATAGGTATAGCCGGGTAGTACGATGCGTTGGCTTTCCAAGTATTGCAGCACTTCGCGCATGATGTAGATCGGTTGCGTCGATAGCATCGCGAAACGCTGCGCCTTGTGTTCCATTTCTATCTTGGTCAACTGATCGGCTACGCGGTAGTCGAACAGTTGCAGAATGACCTTTTGCTGATCCAGTCGGGTAGGTTTGGACAAGGCTTTCAGCTTGCTGGTTTCCTTGTCGGTGAAATGGCGCTTGATGACATAGGCCACGTCATCAGCGACCGAATCCGGTTCAAAGACAAAGAATCGCCGCTTGGCCTTGAAATAGGCCATCTGCAGCGCCAGATGCACCGCAACTGATGAAGTATGGACGCGCTCCACTGCATCACGCTCAACCACGCTGAAATCGAAGTAGAGCCGCCTGTCGTCATCATTAAACTTGGGCAACTCGTACAAGGCGGCAATTTCCTCGGCTGATAGAATCGTCAACCGGCGCGTGTCAGTGACCATGAGCAGAAAATATAAAGTGAGAAAAAGAAGCGATCTTTGCGTTCAGGTTTGCCAAAAAAATAGCTGTCTTGCACACCTAAGGTGAGACAACATCGACCAACTTCTCGATTGGCGAATAACGCACGCCGTTTTTTGTTGCAGCCAAGGTCCCAAAATATGCTGTGCACAGCATTTTCGAGGAGTTGGGCAAACACACCCAAATTCCAAGCTCACGGCCTTCGCTGGCTTGGATATTCTGTAGGTTTCTAGAATTTGGTTCCGATACATTGGAATGAAACGATTTTCCCATTGATGGAACGAGCCCAAAAAATTCATTCTTTTATCTTGCAATATTAGCTAATTTAAATAATAATTAGTTATCAATTTAAATCCGCACCAAAGAAGTAGTCACCTTACCAATTTTCAAAGTACCGCTATACCAGTTTCAATGCAGTAAATGTGTTTCCTTACTTCGCTATCGCGAAAAACCGTCTCGCTCCGCAAGTCTGTAACCGCAAAAGTCGTCACCATTTAGTGACAAAAGAGGTCGTATGTTTAAGTACACCGTTTTGGCAGGCGATACACTCACTGATATAGCTGTTGGGCTTAGTTCCGCTGCCGGAGTAAGCGTGCAATCTATCGAAGCAGCGAATCCGGGCGTCAACGCCAACGCGTTGCAGATTGGGACATTGCTCAATATCCCGGCACGACTTGGTCAGACTATTGCGTTGAAATATACCATCCAGGATGGCGACAGTTATTCAATCATCGCTGCTAATCTAGCAGGATGCACCGGCCTAAGCTTCCAAGAAATTGAACAAGCGAATCCATCTGTCAACCCTAATACAATGGCAGTAGGACAGGTCTTGACAATACCTATTTCGTCAGCATCTCCCATTGCTGATCCAACTATCCCACTGAATCAATCAGGCAATGCTCAGAAAGGTCTCTGGTATTGGACTTGGTCCAAAAAAACACAAGTGCCTGAAAACACCAATCTGGGCATCGCTTTTAGTGGTTGGGTATCTCCACAGACAGCCATAGACAACAGTAATGCCGTTTACAGTAAATTACCTGGTTTGAAATACATTTGCTTAGGTGGCGGAAATGAAAGTGGTTCCTGGACTGAATCCGCAGTGCAGTCTGTAACCAATGCAATTCACTCAGACAGCCTGTCCGCATACCAGGGAATTGCTTACGACATTGAAGAAGGTAGCTCAGGGTTGGCAACAGCTTTTGCAGCTTCTTTTACTGCCGCCAAGGCCAAAGGATTAAAAGTTCTTGTCACGGTGAGTCATTCCGCACCCTATGGTATTACAGACGCTGCAGCACTCATGCGCAGTTTCTTCGCCAGTCCCGTCATCGACATTCTATCGCCCCAGTTATATACCACTGGAGAAGAAACCAGTAACCAATATGCCACTTCGGCTGAGGTTAACTGGAGCGAATATGCAGATGCAAAGGCAATCGTGGCTCCAAGCATAGTCACTGCCAGTCTATATGCTGACGCACAAGCATATTTTTTAGCTCAAGGGGTAAGTTTGGGCGGATTCTTGCAGTGGAAGCAGTGACTTAAGAAGAGCAGTTATATAGACATTTTCCATGGTAATGGGCCGCTAAGTATCGTAGGAAGAAAAACTAACTTTGTTACCTTTTTTGGCAATAGAAATGGTGTCTGTGATAGTACGCTTGATGTGGAATACCCCGGATTAGTGGCTTGAATTTTCTATCCGTCAGACAAATTTCCGTTACTCAATTTCGTGTCGACTCATTTTCGTGTTTTGAGTCTAATTTTTTGAAGTCAATCGATTTTATCGAAAGTTAAGGCATAAAACCCATAGGGGCTGATGTTCTTTGAGAGAGGTGAATTTTTTCCATGACGCGTTGGCCTGGAAAATTCAAGGCTCGATTGAAATGAAAAATGATCGTCGATGAGACGCGACAAAAGGGAGAATGGAACATGCAACAGAATGCAACCAATGAGACTCCGGGGCTTGCAAACATTAAGCGCGTCGTCGTGATGATGTTTGAGAATCGCTCCTTCGACCACATTTTTGGTGCCTTGCCCGGTGTCAACGGACTCTTTGAGGACGGCCAAATCAATCAAAACTACTTCAATCTTGCTGACCCGCTCAACCCGCCATCTCCGGCTAACCTGCCGGTGTATCCGATGCCGATTGATCCATCTCTCCCTCAGTTGCACGATTTCAACCATGATTTCGGTGACGGCATGATGCCCAGTCTGTTCGGCCCTACTTTTACGGTTTCGGGCGGCACGGGTCAGCCGAATGATTCGAATACCACATACACCTCCGGTTATGTGAACGGGGTCCCGATTGCGCAAGTGCAGCCGGTACCGCAGACTTATCCCGTCACCAATTCGGGTTTCTATTCGACCTACAGATACTACAACAACGAGCCGACGATCCAAGGACAAGCGGCGCTGACTTATTTCGAGGCCGGCAAGCTTCAGGTGCTCCACACACTGGCAAATAACTTTGTCCTTTGCGACAACTGGCATTGCGATATGCCGGGGCATACCTTACCCAATCGAACATTCATCCATACCGGAAGGACGGGTGTAGGGATCGACGACACGGACAACGGCGATAACCGACACGCAAGCATATTTGATCTGATCGAACCTCTTCCTGATTGTCCTCCGCCCGGCTACCAACCGTCAAAGTGGAACATATACGTGCCGGTGGATGAGGGGGGCACGCTTGGGCAGTGCGACACGGTGTTTCTCAATTCGAATGTCAAACCTTACCAAGGAGCTCCCATCACGGACTTCGCAACGGATTGCAAGAATGGGACGCTTCCATTTTACAGTTTCATCATGTGTTGGCATCCGTCATCGGACGCATACACCGACACCAGTATGCACCCAAACGCGCTGATTCAGCCTGGCGAGAATCTGCTGGCTGCGGTCTACAACACGCTGCGCAGCAGCCCATGTTGGGAGGATACGCTACTCGTCGTTACCTTTGACGAAAATGGCGGGATGTACGACCATGTGTTCCCGCCGTCGGCGACTCCACCGGTTCCCGGTGCGGCACCCGATCAACAGTATCTTGTGGGTGACTGCGGCAACGCATGGGCACTGAACTCAACATTCGATTTCTCGCTACTCGGCGTTCGCGTTCCCGCTTTGCTGATTTCGCCTTGGTTGGCAGCGGGAATCGATAGCAACCAGTACCAAAACACTTCCGTGCTTCGCTTCCTTATCGACAGGATGAACGCGGTCGACGCGCCAACCACTCCAATCCCGCCCCTGACCGAGCGCGATGCAACTGCACCCTCACTTGATTCAGCATTCGTCCAGTACGGCCAGATCACAATGCGCCAAGATTGCCCAGATTGGATCGTTCCCTATGCGACTTTACCCTGTACGGATCCCAGCACTGGCAGCAATGCGATTCCTTACAGTGACGGAACGCTTACGCCATGGACGCCACCAAAGTCCATGATGAGAGCGAAGCCCGTGGCCTACATTCAGGAATTTCTGAATATCTATGTGGCACCGTTGCCGGGGCATCCTGACAGCGGGAAGAAGATCATACGCGATTTCGCAACGAACGGCGACGTTGCCAGCTACACCCAAGAGCGTACGCAGGCGGCAAAACAATTTTACCAAGCCCATTCCCCAAGCGCTAGCGCCTGATCATTGAGTAAAGGGTTGCAGCGGACTATGTGTATCCTATTAATGTTTGCAAGATGCAATTCTTTCAAAAGAGACACACTCTGCTCAACATATTATTTCTGAAACTATACGCGGTCATCTGTAGTGGATTAGCAAGCAATAGAGGAGTGGGTCTTTCCTGTCAAGCGAAGTAATTTTACGAACAAACCAAATAACATGATCCAGAGAATATATGTTAAAGCTTCCAGATGAGATGAGATGAGCAAATGACGCGCATTCTCTACTGGAACGTCAACAATTTTTCGCTTTCGAAAATTCAGGCGGGAGGCGCCCTGGGACCTACAGCGGCCAGCCGCCGCCACTACATGACGGTCGGCCGGGAGTACAGTTTTTTTCGCCAAAACACACGTAGGTTGATGATTTATATTTGAAATCTGGCTATTTGTGCAGTTTTCAGAGACTGAGCAGGTTGGTTGGATGACCAAAGAGTTGCAAACCGCATCATTTGCGCTACGACGCGCAGCAGAGCAGTTGGCCAACAATCACGCTACTGCGAAACTGGGCTGTTGTAATTGGTGTGATGACCAGGTGCAATATGCGGATCGAAACGACGATTAAAATGTAAAAGGAAAGCCAGAAGGTGAACTTAAAGTGCTGTAGGAATAGTGTTCATCTAATTGCTCACCAATGGTTTTACGGGCCAATTCTACATTCTTAGGGAAGATAGGGAAATTTTCAAATTTCCATTTTAAATCAGTGGGTTAAGCATATTTTGGCAAGAAAAACCGTAATCCCGGCCGTCCCTCTTATTTGAAAAATATTTATTTAACGAAGTTAATAAATTATTTATGTTGTCTATTTTTCTTTAATGACGTACAATAAAATCTACATTTTAAAAAAATAAAATTCACATTAAATGCTCGGTGACACCATTTTTAAAATTTAAGAAACTTTTAATGCGGTCGGTGTCGATGTATTTTTAAACGCACGTTCATTATGCATAATTGAATTTACTAGTCATTCTGCACTGGTAATTATTTCACCGGAATTAAGTTGTGGAAATAATGTTATTTAAATAATATCTGGCGTTGATTGAAGTGACTGATGTATTTACTTGTTTTTCCGGAATTTTGACTTGGGTTTAACGGATAGGCTCGATAAGAATTCCAGGGTCGTGAAATGGAAGCACCCAACCTGTCTGTCTCGATCGCTGTCTCCTTTTAAGGATAAAACTATGACCAATGAACTAAATTACGGCAATGTGCAAATAATTGTGCAAGGTGCCTCGGCAGGCCAGAAAATAGTCGTGACCGTTACCCCGACGGTGACGGGCGATAGCATTAGCTGGTGCACAAGCGACCCGGCGAAGTTGTACGATTTCGGCATTACCCTTAACGCCACCGCCGGTGTGCCAGTGCCGATCCAGTCGTTCAACGTTACCGGGCAAACGATCCAATTGACGACTAGCAATGCTGGTACTGGCTCCAGCAGCCTGGTCAACCTCACCATCGGGGCATGTTTGTCATCAGATTTGGCAACGGGGAGGGGGGTCTTCAATGTGATATCGAGTGGCGACAGCGGTCCAGTAGTAACACTCCAGTTCACGAACAACCCCACCATATACACTTTGAACAACACCCCTTTGCCTGTGATATTTATAAATAACGACTAGTTGTGCATCCGCGTGCAGTTCGGCGCGCGGATGTCCACTTTATGACGGACTAGGGGGAATCGGCGATGGAATCGATCACTATTGCATTTATCTTTGAAGTCTGGGAAGGCACGTATCCATTGAATGCCAGCCTGGAGATTACCGATTCCAACGTCTTTGCAATTGCGGGAGGGCAAGTCCAGATTCAGCCGGCGTTTCCAGTTGCTGGCGCCACCACGCCTCCGTTGTCCTTTCTAAACGTGGGGGCGGGGGGGCTCAATCTGCTGGCCGGACCCAACCCGTCCAGCGCCGCACAGGGAATCGAGGTGGTCGTCCCCGTGCTCACTTCCGGAAACACGCTATCGCTCAAATTTGACTATGCACAGGGCGAAGTGAACGGCTTTTACCAGTTCGCAGGCAGTTCGCGCGCTGCACTGCAGATTGGCAGCAACGTCATTGCATTCCCTGTGCTGGCGTGATGACAGGAACGACAGGCGACAGTGCAGCGCCAATGTCGGTCGAGCCGAGTGCCTTGGAAGAAGCGGGCGCACGGGTCGCAACCGCATCGACTGAGCTGCCATCCCCCGCAGCCGCGCTCACGCCTGGCCAGCAGCAGCACTTGCAGGCTTATGCGCAGATCAATCTCGTCGATACGCTCAATATGCGGTGCTATGCGGACGTATCGGTGTTCCACCCGATAAACATTGCGTTCCTTAATTTACGTGCCAACAGCAAGGCTTTGCTCGCCATCGGCGCCGGACAACGCGCGATCTGGAGCGAGGGCGGTGGCAATAACGTCCTTGTTGGGCTTGGACTGTCCACCAGCGCGCCCGCCCTATATTTGCGCAGTTTCCTGATCAACGCGCGCGAAATCATCGTTGAGCCCTTCCAGGACTGCGCCCAGCTCAACATCGCCCTCTATGTGCGGACGGAACACACGCAACTGCGCGGGCGGGTCGAGTTGCCGCCAGGCGCGAGCGTGACCTTGCAGTCGCGCTGTGACCGCAGCAGCCTGATCGGGCTCAGTTCGTTCGCGATGGAGCTCCAATGAGTCGCGCGCGCCAAGGCATGCATCGCTTGCCGGGGGGGCGGGCATGATGTCAGAACTCATTCCCGTGGTGTTGGTATTCGATCAGGTGGCGGTTGATTCGCACATTAATTTCGCGTTCACGACGGCAGGCGTCGCCTGGTCATTAGGGGCGACATCGGGCGACAGCATGGGCTTTACCGTCACTCCGGCGGCTCCAGCCGGCCAGCCCCTGGCGCCGCTTCAGCAGATTGAATTTAGCGATACGATGTTGGCCATGCGCACTGCCAGCAACGGTGCGAACTTCAGCGCCTTTACGGTCACACTGTTCCTTCGCGTTAATTCCGGGACCGCCATGTTGCAGGGCTATTGCACGATCAATCGTGAGGCGACAGTCATGGCGTATTTCGGTGCCCAGAGTCCGATGCAATGGCGCAGCGGGCGCATCAGCGCCGCCTTGTACCATCCCGACAGGACGACGCGCAGCCTTCGCGTTTCGGTGCAAGGGGCTGCGCCGGGCAACCGGATTCGCCTGGCATTATCGACCAGCCAGGAAGCGGACTTCTTGGCCACCTGGAGCCTTGGGCCGGCCCAGTGCGGGTCGGACGGTGTCGTGCTGGCCGCCGTCCAGGGCGCCTTGCCGCTGACATTCCTGCGCTATGGCAGCCGTACGCTCGAATTCGAGATCGGCGCTGGCGCCAATGCGACGAATGAATTTTTCCTGCAGGCTTACGTGAACTGGCACCCAGCCGGGCTGCCCTATATTTATCTGAAGGCCGAATGCGATCACAATGTCAGTCTGTACGCCAAAATCGGCAGCCGCCAGCCGCAGCTGGTCAGCCAGACCTACACCGTTTTTACACTCTAGGAATGGAGACTGCAATGGTCGATAGCGGACAGGTACTGCGATGGGTCAGCGAATCGTTGCGCACGCTCATCCGGGCCAATATTGAAGAATTCGAAGTCGAATCGGCGATCGTGTTCGACTCGCCTGCGGAGATCGACAGCCAGGGCGAGACCCGGCTCTCGCTGTTCCTGTACAAGCTCGACACCAATCCCCACCTGCGCAATCTGCCGCCGGTCCTGAGCCGCTTGCCAGGTGCCGACGGCGCACCGAACGCGCTGGCGGTCACGCCCGCGCCGCTGGTGGTCGACCTGCTGTACCTGATGGTGCCCTATGCCCGCTCGGCCGAACTGGAGCTGGTTCTGGCCGATAAGCTGGTCAGGCTGTTTCATGATGTGCCGGCCTTGTCCGGGCCGTGGCTCCGTCCCCAGCTCAAGGCGTGCGGCAATAGCCTCATCGAGATCGTGCCCAATGCGGAGCCGATGGCGACCTTGCATAACATCTGGAGCGGCTTTCCGAACAAGCCCTATAAATTCACCCAGCTCTTTACATTGTCGCCGGTGCGCATTCCCGGGACAACTCGCCTGCAGAGCAATATGGTCACCGAGGGGGCGCTGGAGGCGAGCACCTGCCTGACACCGGGTGCGGCCGCCGCGGGTGCGGCATGAAACTCAGCGCTGTCATCGAGCTCATTGACGGCTTTACCGGGAAGCCGGCGGTCGGTGCGCCGGTACGGTTCGAGCTGGACGGAATACCTTGCCAGGCGCAGGCAAAAGGGCAAGCTTTTTACGCGTTCCCGAATCTCACCGATGGCCAACACCGCCTCGCTATCTTCAGTATGGATCACATCTTTTTCGACCAGAACATTGCGCTCGATGTGCCGCTGGCCACGCCGCTGGCGGAGGCCATCGTCGCCTGTGTACTCGCTCCCAGTCCCATCTACGACTTTCCGGCGGGGACGACCCTCATTCGCGGCAAGATCATCCAAGGTGGCAAGGCGGGGAGCGCCTTGGCCGGCGTTGACGTGGGGGCGGCCTATCAGAACGTGCGTGCCGGCGCGCTGCGCGCACGCACGGTGTCCTGCGCTTATGGACGCTACAACGGCCGCTACGCGCTTGCACTGGGCGGCAAGCTGGCCGCACCGACCAGTGTGCAGCTCGATTTCGCCAAGAGCGGCTACGCCGACGTGCAGAAGAAGGTCGCATTGGCCCCGGGCGCGGTTTTGTTCGTTGACATAGAAATGCATTGACTCAAGGAAAACACATCATGACCAGCTATTCACATCCGGGTCTTTATATCTCCGAAGTGCAGGGGAATCGCAGCATTCAGGGAGCCTCGACGTCGATCGCGGCCTTTGTGGGCGTGACCGCGACAGGTTACTTCGAACAAGTGACGATGATAACCAGCTGGAACGCCTACCAGACTGCCTTTGGTGGCCTGGCCTGGTACGCGATGGTGCCCTGGTCGGTTTTCGAATTTTTCATCGAGGGCGGCGCCGCCTGCTACGTGGTGCGCGCCAGCGACACTAAGGGCGCCACGCCCGCCAGTGCGACGGCGCCGCTGGCGCTGACGGCCGTCACGCCCGGTTTGTGGGGCAATGCTCTCTGTGTCAGCGTCAGCAACGGCAGCGCGACCGATTCGTCTGTTACGCCGACTCCGCAGACCCCCGTATTCACTGTGACGATCTACGCTGATGCAAGCATGCTCGGCCTGCCTCTCACCTCCGCCTCGTCCGCCTCCGGCTCGTCTACCGCAGCCACGTCGCCCACCTTGCCCAATCTGTTGCTCCAGCAGTTTGTCCTGCAAAATACACTCACACCGGTCACAATTAGCGGCAAATCGTACTACATGCTTGAACAGTACCTCGGCTGCACGGCAAACAACATGGACATCCACGTGGCAGACGTGCCCAGCCTGTTGGCGACCAGAATCAACAACATGTCGATATTTGTGCGCGTACCGGCCAGTGCCAGCGCCAGCGTAACCAAGGGGGTGCGGCCGACAAACGGTGGGCCGACCGCCTTTAGTGGGGGAACTGAGCCGAACTACGACCTTGAGGCTGCCATCAATCTGCTCGAAACATTCCCGTCGGTGAGCTTGCTGTCCGTGCCCGACACCGTCACTGCGACGGATGACAGCAGCAAGCCCTCGCAACTCAAACAGGGCACCTTGATTAATTCTGGCCTGCAGTTTTGCGAAAAAATGAGCAGCTTGTTCTATGTGGTCGATCCTCCATTCAACTTGAAACCACAGGATATGCTGTCGTTCAAGTCCGGCAATGCTGCTCAAGGCGTTGCGAATGCCAATAAGAACGCGCTCAATTCCGAATTTGGCGCCATTTACTACCCCTGGGTCTATATCTATAACGCCTTGGTGGACGCCAACGTGCCCATCCCGCCATCCGGTCCCGTGCTGGGGCGCTATGCCAGCACGGACAACAGCGTTGGCGTGTTCAAGTCGCCTGCAGGGGTGCGCGACGGTGCCTTGCAGTCTGTCCTCCTGCTTGGGCAGACGCTGTCCGACAGCGACCAGGACCAGATCAACGACCAGGGTATCAATGCAATACGCAATTTTGTCACCTACGGCAATGTGATTTGGGGCGCGCGGACATTGAGCGCCGACACACAATGGAAATATGTCAGCGTGCGGCGCCTGTTCATCTATGTCGAGCAAAGCCTCAAGCAAAGCTTGCAATGGGTGGTGTTCGAACCGAACGATCAAAAGCTTTGGTCGGCTGTGACACGCGATATCGGCGCCTTCCTGACCACCTTGTGGCAGCAAGGCGGCCTGTTCGGCGCGACGGCCCATGAAGCTTTTTTCGTCGCCTGCGATGGTTCCAATAATTCACCCGATACGCGCCAGAGTGGGCAGTTGTACATCGACATTGGTCTGGCGCCGGTGTTCCCCGCCGAGTTCGTCATCCTTCGCTTTACCCAAAAAACCAGCGCGCCCGGTTCGGGCACCTGACATCCATGCGCATGACTGAAACCGGAGCATCACCATGGCCACACAATTGACGGATCCCTATCGCGGCTTTCGATTCCGGGTCGAGATAGGCGGCATCCAGATCGCCGCCTTTTCCGAGGCAAGCGTGCCTGACAGCACCATCGAATCGGTTCAGTACCGTGAAGGTACCGACCCGACCTATAAGCGTACGCTGTCGGGCCTGACCAGCTACGGCAAGCTGAACCTGAAAAAAGGCATGACCGATTCGCTTGAACTATACACATGGCACCAGTTGGTGTCTTCAAAGGGATCGGGCGCAAAAGGGGCGCAAAAGAATGTGTCGCTGATCCTGCTCGATGCAGGCGGCGCCGACAAGGCGCGCTGGAACGTGATTAATGCCTGGCCCAGCAAATACGAAAGCACTGGCTTCAATGCCGCCAACAGCGACGTGATGGTCGAGACCTTCGAGCTCACCATGGAATACATGACCCGCGTGTCATGAGCACGCTAACGAGGAGGACAGCATGTCTGTTATGAATACGGAAATCGAATTTATCCTGCCGCTGGGCTATCGCGATGGTGATGGTAATTTGCACCGCAATGGCGTCATGCGTCTGGCCACCGCCGGCGATGAAATCCTGCCGCTCAAGGATCATCGTGTGCAAGCCAATCCAGCCTACCTGATCATCATCGTGCTCTCGCGCGTGATTGTCCGGCTCGGCAACCTGGAGATCGTCAATACCAAGGTGATCGAGGACCTGTTCGCCGCCGACTTCGCCTTCCTGCAAAAACTGTATGAGGACATCAATCAGTTAAGCGGCGACGAGCAGACCAGGTCCGGGGAGGAGCAGCGCACGATGGGAAAGCCGGTCTCCCCACAGTTTCCGACCAGCTCTATGCAGAGATAGCGTTTGTGGCCTATCACTTTCACTGGTCCTACGGCGAGATCCTGGCAATGGAACATGCCGAGCGGCGTCGCTGGTGCGGCGAAATCAGCGCGATCAACCAAACGATGAACAGCGACGAGCGCCAAGTGGCGCCGGGAATTCTGGAGGCATGAGATGGCAATTGGCGTCAATGTAGGGATGGCCATCGCGCAACGCAAACTGGGCCTGCGCGTCGATCCCTTCAAATCCTACAATTTTTATGTCGAGGTCGAAGGCATCGTGGTCGGCGCCTTCATGGCGGTCGACGGGCTCGGCTCGAGTGCCGAAGTGAAGACCGTGCGCCAGGGCGGCGTCAATGACACCGAGTATAAATTGCCGGGACAAATCAGCTACAGCGACTTGGTGCTCAAGGCGGGCATCACGGCGCTCGACCCGATGTGGGCATGGTACCAGTGTACGCTCAGCGGCAAGATCAAGCGCAAGAACGGGTCGATCTATGTGCTCAATGACCAAGGCTTGCCTTGCCACTGGTGGGACTTTTTCAATGCATGGCCCATGTGCTGGCAAGGACCTGAGCTTGACGCTGGCCAGAACCTGGTGGCCTGCCAGAGTTTTACGCTGGCCCATGAAGGCATACGCAAGAGCCTTCTGAGCAGCGCGGCAGGTCTGCTGTGATGGTGCGGCTGGTCTTGCCTTGTGCCAGCGCGGGGAGGCGATTTCACGCCGCTCGTACCGTGCCGGTCCGGCGTAATGCCGGCAGCGGCGCGCCCATGGTACTGCGTAGATTGGGCGTTGTCCTGGAAGCGCCGCCCAATCTACGCATCGAGCAACGCTTCGAGCGCCAGCATTGGCATGTGTTGATCAAGTTCGACCTCCTGCTCGCGCCAGGCTTGGCCGCGCGCAGCGGCCGACATGTGCGCGCGGCCGAAACAGCGGGTGCGCTGGCAAGCCTTGCCCGACCGGCGACACTGGTGGGTGGGCGCCCACGTACCCTGCGCACCGGCGCTGCGCCATCCGGCATGTTGTTCAGGCGGCGCCGCATCTTGCGAACAAATGCGATGGCCACATCGGCCATGGCGGCGCGTGCTTTGTCGGGATGCCCTGTGCTCGCGCAGCGCGGCGGGGACGGCACACGGCAGGCGCGCCAATATCGGCAAGTCCGTGCCGTAATGTTGGCCACGCGTCAGATCTCTTCCTTGAGTGTCGTGCGCATCTTGCCGAAGGCCGCCACCGCGGGACCGCTGCCCGAGCGGCATGTGCCCGCGCTGCGCAGGGGC